>JBMOJD010000072.1:0-17348 GCA_049317025.1 Fimbriimonas sp.
GGACGTTCTGGACAAGCAAAGTGAACGCATTGGGATCGACCAAGTACGCCAAAGCACGCTCGTCGACAAAGATGGTCACATCTGGATCGGTGACCGGCGCCGCCATCCGCTTGATGAATGCATCGCGCACCTTGGCCGCACGCTCCCAGACCGAATGGGTCTTCAGCCATCCGCTGCCCCACATGTCCATCCAAACCGAGCCCGTGCCATGTGCCAAAGCCGCGCCCGCGCCGCGCCAGTGCAAGCTCTCCAGATCCTGTGGCGTCTTGATCGCCGGGTTGAAATCATCCGGCTCAATGTTTCCGCCAAGCGTCGTCTTGAAGTCCTCTTCCGAAAGGAAGAGCTTGCCATTGAGGGCAAAGCTATCGATCGGGCCGGGGAAGGCACCAGTGCCACCGGGCTCGCGGCTCTTATAGCTCGGCGGTCCAGCGATGAAGTCGATCTCTGGGCTGCGAAGCAGCTTTCCGAGCGAAAGGTGCCCGTTCGACGGGTGTGACCACTCGAACGTGTAGCCGTAGCTGACGCCCACAAGGAAGTAGCCTTCGCTCGCCTTCTTTGCCGCATAGGCGAGGTCAGCCAGGCGCGCGACGGTCGTGTCGCTGAGGAACAGGTGGTAATCCACGTACTTGCGCTGCTTGCGCGAGGACCGCACAAAGCGCTCTCCCTCGGTTCCTTCGGGCTGGTACTCGGGCGGGGTGATGGTGTCAAAACGGGCACTACCGTCGAACCAAGACGCCCGGAGCATGACCTCATCGTTGACGTACCGCGTCCGTGCCCAAGCCCGGAACTGGATCTTCGCCGCTTCGCTCTCGTCGTAACCTGAGCCCTGCGAGAAGAACCACTCGCCTCGCTCCAGATGGACACCCAGAATGTGGTCGGTAAGGCTGTTTGACCTCAGGCCAGCCACCAAACTTTCGAGGCACTTGCGGGCATCGCCCCAGAATTCGTCGTCGCAAACGCTCGGCTCGGCCAGGTTTCCTTCCCGAGTTCGGTAGCGAGCCTTGGTGTAGCGCTCGGCCCAGCCATATGGCGCCCGGAAATCCACGCGGAAGAGAATCTGCGATTCGGGATCGACCTCAACCACGCGCTTCAGCATTTGGCTGGCGGCCGCAATCGTCTGGCTGACCGACTGCTGACTGACCTCCAATTCGAGGTAGAGACTGTGCAGATGAATGCCACTCTCAGCGGCAAGCTTGATCTCTTCCAGAACAGTGGTGGCCCGTCGCTCGTCCGGCATGCTGCCAAAGAAGAATAGCGGCGGATACACGCGGCCCTTGCGTACGAGGGTCGGCAGTCCGTTGCGGTTGACCACTTGGGGCGCGGCATCGGGAATCGGCAAGATCGGCTTGCCGACTTCGACAGGCTTGGCATCCTTCGGCTTCGCGGCAACTGCAGCAGGCTTGGCGGCAACTTCGGGCTCGGCTGCTTCCTCTTCGTCATCATCGCCATCGTCGTCCGACGCTTCAAGTTCGACGGTCTTGCCCGAATCTCGCTTGTCGCGCCCGCGGCGGCGACGCGAACGGTCCCTGCGCCCACCCTGCTTCTGCTCCTCTTCGTCCTCGGAGTCCTTGCGGTGCTCCGATTCTTCGGAGATGGCCTTTGCCGTCGCACCCCCGGCAGGAATGCGCCAAGAGGGCATGGGGAACGAGTCGTTGGGATACTGGGCAATCAGGTCGTCCAGGAATCCCGGGTCGAAGGGCTTTGGCTCGGCCGGCTCTACTGCGGCCACGGCTTGGACCTGAACTTCAGGCGCCACCGGGGCAGCCGAAGCGGCAGTGACCGCAGCAGAACTGCGCGGACGCCAAGAAAGCTCAAGGCCCGCGATAGCGAATTCGCTCGGCTCTTCTGGCGTCGCGGCCGGAATGGGCTCCTCCACCTTCGCAGCCTTTGCCCCGCGTCGCGAGCGCGGCTTTGCCTTGACTTCTTCGACGGCAACGGGCTCGACAGCAACAGGCTCGGCTGCGACAGGCTCCGGGATCTGCTCAGCGGGAGCTTCCGGCTCAACCACCTTTGCTTTGGCGCGGCCCCGGCGCGGCTTTGCTTCTTTGGGGGCCTCGGCGAGAACGATCTCAGGCTCGTCGATCTGTTTCGCGAGATCGTCACTGACTTCCTCAGGCGCTGAATCAACGACCGCCGGGCTCTCGTTTTCCTCTCGCTCTTTCGCCTCGGTCAGTTCAGCGTCTTCAGCCGGAGCGAGGTCCAGGGTCAGACCAGTCGACACCACTTCGGGCTCGCTGACAACCGGCTCAGTCGGCTTAGCTTTCCGGCGCGCCTTTGGCTTAGCTACTGGCTCGGCCTCCTCAGGCGCTTCGACCGCACTGGCCTTCGCGGCCTTGGGCGCACGGCGGGTTTTCGGCTTGGTTTCCACTCCGGAAGGCGCACCTTCGGGGGCGTTCGAATCCACAGCTGGTTCGACGGGGGGGACGATGGATTCAGAAATCTCTAGGTTCTTTCGACGCATGACTTGGCCAGTTGTTGGGATTGGACCCACTCCAGCAAAGCCTCCGGTGTGTTCAAAACGTGGTCGGGCTCCTCGGCCTTCAAAACTTCATACGAGGCGGCACCATAGGCAACACCAATCGCGTAAGCCCCCGCATCGCGGGCGCAACGAAGATCATAAACCGAGTCCCCGACCATTGCCACTTCGGGAGGCGACAGATCAAGCCGCTCGCACGCTAGGCGAAGGCTTTCTGGGTGGGGTTTTGGAAAACGGACATCGGACGCACACACGGTGGTATCCACCAGGTTTGTCCAGGAAAAATGATTAAGAAAACGTTCTAGTTCTTCGGCGTTTTTGCTGGTTACTAGGGCAGTCTTGAACCCTTGGTGGTGGCACCACTCAAGTGCCTGCACCGCAGGGAAAAATTCTCGCTGACGGCTTTCGTGGACGGCATAGCGCTCAATCGTGAACGCGATGCGCCGCTCCATCTCTTCCCGCGTCGGCTCGACCTCATCATAGCGAGCGAGCTGACGGTAGAGAGGAATGCCGATCATCGATTTGATCTCGGCATCATTCGGACGGAAACCCACAAATCTCTCGTAGGTGTCTCCGAGGCCGAGAACGCACATCTCGATGCTATCGACGAGCGTACCGTCCACATCAAAGAAGACCGCGCGCAGATCCGACAGCACGTGCTGTTTCGGCATTAGGCACAGTATGGCAGATTTTAGTGGCCAAGCGCATTCACTTCAAAGCCCCTCCTTTCGCTCCGCGAGAGGAGGGGTTGGGGTGGAGAGTCCGGGCCGAAAGTGATTCTCTACGCCGATAGCCCTTGAGCTAACGCGTGACATGCCCACCCCATTAGACAGCGCCGTCACTCCGGACGGGCTCGGCTAGCATCCGCTAGCCGAGCCTATTTTGAAGGATTGTCCCTTACTTCAGATCGGCCCGGATCATGTCAATCACTGCCGCGACTCCGGCCGTGCGGGCTCGTCGAATGACCACCCACTGGCTTTCGATTTGGCCCGTTGCCGAAACGAACGCGCTTGCCGCCAGCGGGAAACGGGTGCTGTAGCTCGTTGGCTTGGACCGCAGGGTCCACTGTGAGACCTGCTGAAGCCGATTCAGCTTGACGTTCTTCACGAAAAGCACCAAAGTGTCGCCCTCAGTTGCGGATTGGACTTGCGCCGAAAAGCCAATCGTCGTTCGCGGATTCGCCGCGGTTTCGAACTTGACCGTGACATCCGCCGACCCTGCCCGAGGAGCCTGAAGCGTGAACCGGGTTCCGTCGTTCTTTCGTAATGCCTTCGCCGTCGTGGCATTGGCCCCAACTGCCGTTACCGCCGTGATGGGGGCGCCCCATCCCTTTGCTTCGCTCGGATCAACCACGAAGAGTCCGCGGTTAATGTCGGAGATGATGACGTTTCCGCTTGGGAAGCCCGCGAACGTTCCCCATGCGCCCTGGTAGTCGTATCCCTGACCCTCGGGATAGGTGTCGAAGTAGCCGTTCTCCGCGATTCGATCCGTTCGCACCACATCGTAGACGCGAAGCCCGCCCTTATAGGCGGCAAGCATCATGTGTCCATCCTGAACCATCGAGTTGTGGTCGATGATTTCGGCTCCGTTGGAGAACGTGCCGATGTAGCGGGGGGCGGTCAGGTTCTCCACGTTGATGAGGTGCGTGGTCGCACCCTCGGAGACACCAGAGCCCTCGTCGAACTCATCGTTGATCATGAAGGTCTTGCCATCGGGCGAAAGCGAGCCGCTATGGCAGTACGTACCGACGGTCAAGTACTGGATGTGGCCCAGAGTCACCATGTTGGCGCGGTTCGTGGCATCAATGATGTAGAGGCCATTGAAGCCACAGCAAGCGAAGATGATCTCTTTGCCCGCCCAGGGTCCGGTGGTCGGGTTCCAAATCGTGCTGTCGTGCACATAGCTCACGTCCCATGTCCCAACCAGGGTTGGGGCGGTTGCGTTGGTCGCATCGAGCGCAATGAGTCCGCCGTTCGCCATGTCCGCTGATCCATTCAGATAGACGGTCTTGGTAACCGGGCTCGCCTGGACAGTGTGGGATCGGGAGTTCCCTGCCCACGTGAAAGTGGAAGCCAGAGAAACGGTGCCCGAATCCGCCTGAGTCAGGTCGATGATTTGCATTCCGCCGCCCGCTTCGGTGACCGCATAAGCGAAGTTGCCGAGAACGGCGAGCTCATGCCAGAGGGAGAGTGGCCCCGCGATGTGCCCTACTTTCACGGGTGCGGTGGGATTGGTGATCTCGACAATGCCGGTTCCGTTGCGCAAGCCGATGATCGCGTATTCGCGTCCAGAGGCCGAAACGTATCCGGTGCATCCGGCACCGGAAGCGGGGTTGCCCGCGAAGCCGGAAAGAGGGACCTGCGACAAGAGTCGCACTTTGTTTGACGTGAAGGTGTCGGCCGCAACCGGAAGGCTGATCGGCTGAGCAAGGACGACGGCAGCAAAGAGACTTGTGATCATGGGTTCACCTGGATGTCGCCGATTCCGAGCTCGCTAGAGCGCTCGTACATGACCATGTCGCCTTGGCGCACTCGGATGGTGAATCGGTCGCCCTTCGTTTTCAGGCCGCTGTCGACCATGATGACTTCGATCGAAGCCACCTCGTCGTGGTACTCCCCCTCGCCCAAAACATGAGCGGTTTTGCCTTCAAACGTAAGGGACTTGATCTGGGAGAGTCGAACCACCACATGTGGGTAGCGCGATTCGTGATGGTCTTCAGCCGCATAGAGCATCGTTCCGGAAGGAGAACTGCCACCGTAGAACTTGAAGTTCACCGAAGCGGTGCCGATCTCATGAAACGACGAATCTTTGCGAGACGCATCGTGCTGAATATTGAATCCACCGCGACCGATCGCGGAAGGAGCGCCTTGGGATGCGACTTCACCGATGTTTGTGTGGGAGCCCAGGGCAAGAGGGGCCAAAGAAAGAGCGAGATACCATCTCATGGCTTTCATTCTATGGGAACTTGCCGACTCATGCAACTGTTTGCGTCACAAAACTAGAATCACCTCTCCGAGAAACGCACCCTCACTGAAGAATTTGATGCGGTAGCATCTGATGCATGCGCACCACCCTAGACATCGCAGATGACGTCCTGCTCGCGGCGAAGGAAGTTGGCAAGCGAGAAAAGAAGTCCGCCGGTCAGGTGATCTCCGAAATGGCCCGGAAAGGGCTCCAGGCCAGCACACCGATGGGAGGATCGAAGTCAGAGGAGTTTCTCGGATTTCGCCCCTTGCCTTCGCGGGGCGTGGTCGTGACTCCAGAGCTGATTGAGCGACTCCGCGAAGAGGAGGGAGTTTGACCGCTCTCTTGGACGTCAATGTGCTGCTTGCGCTTCTCGACGCGGATCACCTTCATCACAACCGGGCGAAAGAATGGATGCTCTCGCAGTCAAATCCGGCTTGGGCATCTTGTCCGCTGACCCAAAATAGCTTCGTCAGAATCATCTCTCAGCCCGCATATCCAGCTTCGGTCAGTGTTCAAAATGCCACCGATCTCCTGCTTGAAGCGACACGCTCGGCCCACCACACGTTCTGGCCCGATGACTTGAGCATCCTCGATGATGCGGTGTTTGATCACAGTCGAATCCACGGACCGAAGCAGATCACCGACGCCTACCTCTTGGCACTAGCGGTCAAGAATGACGGACGGCTCGTTGCATTTGACCGCTCAATCGCGCTTTCGTCGGTCCGGCGCGCGCAACCGATCAACATAGAGATTCTCTAGGTCCTATTCGCATCAGCCGATCCGACCGGAAAGGCCCCCGCCGCCCTTGGGCTTCGTAGGCGGCGGGTCCTTCTTCCCCTTCTCGGCCGGCTTCGTGCCACGATCCGCGGGAATGTCTTCGTCTTCCGTCACAAACGCACCCGTCATGTCCTCGCCCGAGTAGCTATCGTCGTCTTCCTTGGTCGAAAACTCCAGCCACTTCGCGATCAAGTCATCGCCGATAGAATTCTTCATGCGAGTGTCTTTCTTGCCCGGCGAACTGTCAAGGCGGAGCTTCTCGCTTTCGAGATCGTAATCCGCCTTAAAAGCCCAGACCTGACGCCACTTTTGGCCCGAAAGCTCCTGGCGCGCCATCGGCGCACCGGTCACGATCGCCCGGCGCTTCCCCTTCTGGTAGAAATACTCGATCTGAGTGGCCGTGATCGCCATCGGGTAATCGCGCAGGGTTTTTGGCTTGCGCAGCTCTTCGTTTTGCTTCTTTTCCTCTTCCGTGGGCGCAGGCTCAGGCCGGGCCGCCTTGATGTCATCCGGAACCACCGGCGCAAACGGTGGGATCTCCTCGACTTTGGCGGGTTTGTCGCGCTCCTTGTCCGGCTTCACCAGCATCCGAACGGCCCCGGTGAGCAGGGCGCGCTTCTCCTTCCGGTAGATCACGACCTTCTCCGCCACGAGGTTTGCGCTCGGGCTGAAGTAGCGGACCTTGCCCGTTGCCGTCAGCACGTCCGTCTTGGTGTTGTGTTCAATCTTGGTCGCCTGGACGATGACTTCCCCGTCGCTAGCCTGGCCCTCGGTGTAGACGTTGGTATTGGTCTTGCTGCCTTCGCTCGATATGTACTTGGCGACGATGTCCCACTTCGTCGGTTTGGGCTTTTCGTCGTCCTGAAGGAGGGGCGTGAGTTCCCCGCTCCACCGAATCGGTCCACCCTCGAAGCTGGAGGTCTTGGCGTTGTAGTCGAACTTGTCGGCAACAATCGTGCCACCCATCAGCTTGCCCGTCACGCGGTTTGGAATATGAACAAGCTGCTTCCGCTCGTCATAGGTGAACGAGGCCGTCTGCAGCTCGAAATCCTTGCCGCGCACCGTGGAGTAGTCGTTCACCCAAAGGAACTGTTGCGACGCGCTGTAGGTGCCCGAGTTCCCGACGAAACCCACTTCCTGGCCGTCCTTGCCGAAGTAGCGCCCGTTCTTGAGGCCCCGCAACTCGAATTGGCCCCGATCTTTGCGCACGTCTAGGCGATCCACATCGATCCGCGCGACCAACTTCGGCCCGCTGTATTGCCGCAGGGCGACATTCGTCAAGCGAAAGCCGAGGTCGGCGGGCTGCTCCTGTTGCGAAGATCGGAGCTGGGCGAAGGGGTCCACACGCAGGAACTTCTGCACCTCGCCACTACCAGCGGAGAGGGCAAACGCCCCCGCCACCAAGGCCCCGATCTTCAACACATCAAGGAGCTTCATGGCCCTAGTGTAACGTCTCGCCGGGCGACCTCGTTACTGGTCGCGAGGGTGATGTTCTGGGTTGGTGCGGTCTGGGTGCCCTTCACATATTCGGCCGTGTAGCTTCCCGCGCCGACCCAGAAGTAGTAGAAGCCATCCGCACCCACGGTGTAGATGCGAACGGGAGTTCCGCCTTGCTTCAGCGTGACGATGGTGCCCGGTGCCGACGCGCTGGGCGAGACTCGGCCCCAGATCGAATAGGGTGGAGTCGGCGGCGTGGTTCCGCTTGCGGGAGTCATCAGGATGTCATCGACCGTGACAACACCGCTGATGGGGGCCTTATCCGACGCCGTAAAGCTCGTGAGGAAGAAACCTGCGGCCGTCGAAGACCCGACGATGCCATAGAACCCAGCGGGGTTGGCGGTCGAATAGGCTACTTCGTCCAAAGTAAAGACGCCGGTCGCGGAAGTAAGCGCCGAACGACCCGCGAAAGTCACCCGTGCGCCCGCGATGGGATCGTTGCTCGAAGCATTGCGAACCGTCCCAGTGACCGTGACACGCTGAGGCCCGACATAGAGGTCACCGAGGTCTGTGGTCGCCGTCACGGCCGGAAACGAGAAGATCCAGACGCCGTAAGTGCTCAGGGTATCGACGGTGAGGGTCGAAGCCGGGCTGTTCGCAGACAAACTGAAAGAACCATCGACCACCGAAGTGGTCACAGTCCCGCCAGCGGCTTGAACGCTGCTCGCCGGGTTCGTGGCGCCGCCGCTCTCAACGTTCAAAACGCGCCCAATGAGAGTCACGCGCGAGCTGACCGACGACCCACCGCCGCCACATCCGGCGAACAGGCCCGCCACCAGCGCGAGCAACATGAGCTTGACCAATTTCATCGCGCACCTTCCACGATCAGCTTGAACGAGGCCGAAGGGCCGGTCGCCCGCAATGGCAGGCGATGCCCCCGGAAGAGGCTGGTCCGGCGACCCGTCGATTCGATCAAAGTCATGCGGTCGAAGTCACCTTTGATTGCATCAAATACGAGGCTGTACCGATCGCCCTTCTTAAGGCCATCGACCCGAAACTCGAACGTCTGGTAAGCCGTAAGCGACCGAACGTCCCGGTACTGGTTGACCGCGCTCACCACCTGGAGGCCACCCACCGATGGAGGAAGGTCACTATCAAAGCCACGGTCGAAGCTCAGAGTCGCCTTGGGGTCCAAGCCCAGCACCACGTCCGCCCGCTTACGGCCAAGCTCGGCCCGGACTGAGTAGGCAAACTGCGGCTGCAGCCGAGGGTCCACGCTGCGCCCACCGTTGTCTTCGTAGTTGAACAGAAGCGTCACTCCTTCGGGCGCGAGGCATCGAACGAAATACGCCTTGCCCGGCTCGAACGCCGTGACACTGGCCCACCCTCCCGTCTCGGGAGCTCCGGTGACCGTATCATTCGCGCCCGGCACAAAGCCAAAGAAGTCCAGGCCAACGTCTTCGCCCGCGGCTTCGGCATAGGTCCGGGGGAAATTCGCCGCCCGAACAACCGTGACACGTGAGCTCGGGACGGCCTCGCCGAGGGGCGTTGTCACCAAGTTCCAACCGGGGCGGAGCGCCACTGCCGTCGCCGTCGTCGCCACTCGTCCAGGAACGGTCAAAGTCGGGATCGCCTGGTTCAACCGCACGAAGTGACCAAGGCCGAGCTTGAACGGCTCCACCTCGGGCGCAAGCTCATACTTGGCCCTGGACGCGTTGTAGCGGGCAATCAGGGCTCCAATGCTGGGGCCAATTCCCAGGACTCCGCTCGGCGTCGATGCAAAGGGATCGACCGGAAAACCAACCAAGCTGAGTCCCTTCGGGATTCCCGAGCCAAAGGTGAAAGCACTGTCCGCGCCAACATTCAGGTTCACCGCAAGCGCTCCTGGCCCTTTGTTGACCCGGCGAGTGAGGAGGACGGTCTCGGTGGTGCCAACCACCTGAATCAGGTCAATCACCAGCGAGCGCGCGCCCAGGTAGTTGGACGTCCCGATCAAAGCGCCAAAAGCGTTGTCTGTCACCGGGATGTTGTCGATGACTTCGGAGCCAATCGTCACTCGGACCTTGAGCGTGGAGTTCGCTGCGGGCACAACCCCAATGACAGAACCATAGAAATCGCGCGGCGCGACGAGGGCGGAAGTCGCAACCGCGCCCGCAGGCAGATAGGCCCGAGCAATTTGGTCTTGAACCGGGATATCCACGACCACGCGGTAAATCTTGCCTGCGTTCTGGTCGGGGAAGTTCGGCACCACCGAGCCATAGGCACCGGCAATGTCCATACGCTCGCTCTGGCTGTCGGGGAAAATCCGGTTGAAGGAACGATCCCAGAAAATCGGGTAGCTGGTTCCGCTCAGGAGGGTCTCATCGCCATTGCTTTGCGAGCTGAAGTAGGTGGCCTGGATGAGATAGACACCGAAATCGGTGGAGGCAAGGCCAGAAGTGATCGGGATCGGCTCCACCAGGAGTTTCAATCCCGCCGTCTGGGTCGTCTCAAGGATGAATTGCCGCTTGGCCCATTCCGCGAAGCTGTAACCCTCAATGGTCGGGTCCGAAGGGCGGAGGGTATTCAGAACCGCTTGCGCCGCGAGGAGCAGGGCTTCGGCATCATCGGGGGCGATTAGCACTGAATAGTAGGCATTGTTGAAGTTCGCAATGAACGTGGGATACTCAGCCAGCACTTTCTGCCACGCCGAACCAGCCATGAGGTAGCGCAGCAGGTAAACGCCTCCCAAGCTTCCGCCCGAAGGCAGAGGCGTATCGCGCAGATTGTTGGCGATGAATCGGGGGCCGCCGAGCGCGCGCTGGTTGAACCAGTCGTACTGAGCGCCGACGTCGTAGCTGTTGCCCAGGGCCTCCTCAATCTTGTCCTGATCCAGCCCCGGGGTCGCGCTCGGCGTCCGGACGACCCGCATGGTCGCCGCGCGCACGAGGCCCTCTTGGAATGCATCGAGGCCGTATGGCTTCGAGCCTTGGTAAGCGAGCAGAACCGCGTGGATGAAATTGACCGCCGCCGCTTCGTTGCTCAGATAAACCGGGAATCGAATCTCCCGTTGGCCACTGCCATTGTTGGGCAGATAGTAACCACCGGAGACCGCGTCACGGTCGCTGATGTCAGCATCATAGTTGCGGACGTAAACATCGCCACCAGACTGAGGGCTTCCAAAAAACAGGTTCAGCGTTGATTCAGCGTTGTCGAAAGTCGTCTGCAGGAGGGTCTTGTAAGCACTCGGGAAAGCCCGGGCGCCGGACGTCTCGAATACGAGATTGATCCCCCCACCAACCCGCGACCTCACCGGAGGAAGTCCGCTAATCTCCACTCTCGCCGGCATCGAGAACTGCCCCTTCGAGCGACCCGTAGCCCTCGATCGCGCTTCGCGCGATGCTCGCGTGAGCGCAGTGGTGTTTCGCGCAAACTGTCGCACCAAGGCGTCGGTTTGGTCGGTCAAACTGCCGCCCGACCGCGTTGAACCAGGGGTGAGAATCAGCCGATTGGTCTGCCCAAATGCAGGCGACACCAGCAACACGAGGAAGGCGGCAAGGAGGGTTGGGAAAAATCGCATGGTGGATAGAAGAGCCCTCCGCGGGTCGCGGAGGGCGTATGCATCGGACGCGGGGGACCAAAAACTTAGTTCATTCGGAACTTGACGACCCGACTGATGGTGCGACCATCCTGGCCCAAATTGAAGCCAAGGACGATAATCCAGTAGTCGCGGCCCGCCACCAAAGACGGTCCCGAATAGGTCAGCGAGGGAGTGCTGGTCGGCGAGGCGAAATTGTTCCAGATCGAGGTCGTGCCCAATCCGGGCGCCTCGTCATAGAGGAACACCGCATAGCGGTCGGCCCCCGTCGCGCTGTTCCAGATAAACCGGAGCGGCGAGAAGCCCACCTGGACGTTCTTGAGCGAGCCCAAGGTGTTCACCGTCTCGAAGGTCGAGTAGTTGCTCTCCGATTCGTTGGTGTCGGGATAATCCGTGCTCAGCGACGTGATCGCGTAGGTGTAGCTCCGGTTCTCGCGCAGATTGACATCAGCATCGGCATAGAACTCGGCGAGCGGATCGCGCACGAAGTCGGCGTTCTGGAAGCTAGTGCCACCGTTCGTACTTCGGTACATGCCGTACCCAAGCAACTGGCTGTTCACGATACGATCCCAAACTAGGTCCACTTCGATGGGGTCGAGATCAGCCGTAAGTCGGCCAAGCGGCTTGCGTGCGACCCTAGTCGGGTCGAGCTGTCGCTTCAGACCCTCAATCGCCAACGCATCGTTCTGAGATCGCGAGGGCTCGTCCGGCGAAGTCCATGCCGTAGCCGAGAAGTTGAGAGGCACCGGTAAGGATGGATTCGTCGTGTTGCCAAGAACGAAGTCGGCCCGGAGCTCTTCGCCGGGGCGGATGACCACTGAGTCTGTGTCGCCGCGATACTGACGACCGTTGCTGATGACTTCGTACGTCACGTTGGCTTGGAGCGCGAGGATCCGATAGTTGCCCTGGTCGTCGGTGATGCCGTAGGAACTGCTGAGGACGACTCCGCTGGCTTGGCGGGCGAAGACGCGGGCACCCTGGACGTTGAATCCGTTTCGGTCGCGCACGTTGCCATAAAGCACACCCTGCTGGTCGTCGGGCGAGACCACGATGTTGTGGCCCTTGGTGCGCTCGCCGCGATTGATGCGGACGACGTTGACGCCCACATAGCGCTTGGTGCCCTGGGTGATAACGGCCCAGATCTTCTTGTCGCCCTCGGCGATTCCCGTCAAAACGTACGCGCCGGACGAGTTGGAAACAGTCTCGACGTCCTTGTTGGTCGAGCCTTCGAGATCGTAATAGACTCGGGCTCCCCGGACAACGTTGCCATCTTGGTCGAAGACGACCCCGGCAACATCTCCATTCTCTTTGCTATCGCCACCGCACCCCGTGGCACCAAGGATCGCCAAAGCGAGCAATCCAGACACTTTCAGCCAAGTATTCATGATCGTAAGACGTGGAGACCGGGACGGCGTTGCGCCGTCCCGGCCACATTGCCAGATGTTACTCGCGCCGGAGGGCAACGATTGGGTCCAGCTTGGACGCACTGATGGCAGGATACAGGCCAAAAACCACGCCAATGAAGGCAGAGAACGCTGCCGCCAGGAGGGCGGACGTCAGCGGGAACGACGTCTGCAGGCCGCCCGCCGTCGGGAAGTTCATCTGGGCCGTCACCGCCGTCACAATGAGCCCGATGACGAAGGCACAGAACATGCCGATCAATCCACCAATCAGCGAAAGCGTTGCCGCCTCGACAACGAACTGAATCACAATGGACCCGCGCTTGGCCCCCATCGCCTTGCGAAGACCAATCTCCTTGGTCCGCTCGGTGACCGAAACCAACATGATGTTCATGATGCCGATGCCGCCAACAAGCAGCGCGAGCGCGGCAATCGCGGCCAGGATCGTCCCCGCCGCCCCAAAGACCACGTTGATGGTCTGGGCCATTGTCTCACGCGAGTCCACCCGATAGATTCGCTTGTTGTTCGAGCGAATCATCATCGCCTGCCAGACCTGGTCCATGGCGTCGGTCAGCTTCACGCCCGGCTTGGGCCGGGTCGTAATCATGTAGAGGCTGCTGCCGCCCTGCCACTTGTCTTGCGCGGTCGAGATCGGCATCAGGATGTCCTTGCCGTTCGATTCGCCCATGATGTCGAGCTTCTGGAAGACACCAATGACCTCAAGCGTGATGCCTTGCATGGTGATCAGCTTGCCAATCGGCTTCTTATCGGGGAAAAGTCGATCGCTGATCTCCGGCCCGATCACGGCAACGTTGGACCGGAACCGCACATCTTCGGGCGTGATGCTTCGGCCCAGATCAAGCTTCAATCGGTTCAACTCGCTGAAGTTCTGGTCCGAAGCATAGATGCGGGGGTTCTTGACTTCCTTATCCGCGAAAGTGATCCGCTGACCACTCACCTGCAGGATCGGCGCAATGATGTCGATAGAGGAGACTCGCTTGCGCAAGAAATCCACATCCTCCATCTTCAGGCTTTCGATCTTCCCTGCCGTGATCTTGTCGTTGCCGCTCCAGCGATCATAAAGGATGAGAATCGTGTCTGATCCCAGCTTTTTGAACTCATTGGTCATGAAGCTCTGGAAACCGCCCGATACCATGACGATGATCGTGACGCTCATCACGCCGATGATCACGCCGAGCATGGTGAGGAACGCCCGCAGCTTGTGAAGCCGAAGCATTTCCAGCGCAATGAGAAAAGACTGGGATACGTTCATTATTCGCCTACCTGTACGGTGACACCGCCACCATCCGAACCGGAATCAGATTCTTTCTTCTTCGTTTGGTCGCCGGACTTCGTTTTGCCCTTATCTTTGTCCTTATCTTCATCATCGCCACCGCCAGGGCCGCTCATGAAGCCTTGTCGCTTCGGTCCGGTGAAGTTGGGCCGACCGATGAGGTCGCCCTCGTTGAGGCCCGTAAGGATTTCGTACTGCGATCCAGAGGAAGCACCCACGGTGATCGCCTTGCGCTCGGCCTTGGCATCAATCGCAGCGGGCTCCTTCAGAGGGAGTTCGACATAGAACGCTTCGGCATCCTTGACCACATACTCAACCGGGACGACAATCACGTTGTTGCGTCGGATGACGTCCATGGTGCACTTGGCCGACATGCCACTGCGAATGCGGGGATCCGCTTCTGAAATCAGAATCTCGACCTTGTACTTGACGACCGAATCAGTCGCGGCAGTGGCGACTCCGGGATTCGAAGATTCACTTGCGGGCGAGATCGACGAAACGACGCCACTGAAAACCTTGTTCGGGATCGCATCAACATCGATCTGGGCCGCCATGCCTTCCTTCATCTTGGCAACGTCGATCTCATTGATCGCGAGCTTCACTCGCATGGTCGAACGGTCCTCGATGCGAACAATCGGCGTTCCCTGGCTGAATCCGCTCAGACCCGTGGCAAGTTCGCCAACCTCCAAGAGCTTCTTGGTCACATAGCCGCTCATCGGGGCAAGAATCTGGGTCTCACCAAGCTGTCGCTGTGAGTCGCTGAGCACGCTGCGCAACTGAGCAACGCTAGCCTTGGTCTGCTCCATGCCCGCCGCAAGAATCGCCGGGTCAGCAAGGGTCGCCTTGGCTCGGGCCAGATCAGCCTGAGCCGACTTCAAATCTTCGACCTTGATCTTGTCCTGCACTTGGTTGGCCTGGGCTCGCTCAAGATCAGCCCGGGCCTGCTTCACCGACTCATCTGCGCGCTGAAGCTCAGACCGCAGCTGGGCTTCCAGCTTCTCGTAGGTCGAGTTCGCCGTCGCCAATCGCGACTTGGCAAGCTCCAGTTGCAGCCGCGCCGAGTCAACATTTCGACCGGCCGTGTAGCCCTTGGCTTCCAGACCCACGAATCGGTCGTATTCCAGCTTTGCGTTCTCAACGTTGGCCTTGGCCTCATCAACCGCCGACTTCGCGCTGACGCGCTGGGTCGGGTGATTCGTCTGCTCAAGGCGCTGTCGCTCATTGATCGCATTCGTCAAAGCAGTCTGCGCCGAGGTGATCGCCGACTTCGTGAGGATAGGCTGGCTCTTCAGTTCCAAGGTCAGTTGGGCGACTCGGGCCTCCGCCTGACGATAGGCCGCGGCGACCGTCTGGCGGCGCTGGGCGATCTCGAGTTGAGCCCGCTGGACCGAACTCTCGACTCCGCGAAGCTGCGCCATGTCCTGCTCAACGCGATACTTCGTCTCCAGGGCGTCGATCGTGGCAATCAGCTGGCCCTGCTTCACGAAGTCGCCTTCCTTCACGAAAAGCTCTTTCAGACGGCCGGAAACGCGGCTCTTGACCTCGACCGACTTGACGGCTTCGATGTTGCCCGTCTCGATGACGCTGACCACAAGGTCGCCGCGCGAGACCTTGTAGGAGGTTTCGTCCTTCTTCGGGCCTCCCGAGGGTCGGAGTTTGGTGAAAGCGAATGCTCCCGCGACGATAAGCAGAATCAGCACGATTCCCAGGGGAAGTATCAGTTTTTTCATATTGAACCGAAGCGGACGATATCCGGGGGTCAGTATCTCCCAAAGGTTCCCGGTTTGGTCACGTCTTAGGGCATCGGGCCTAAAAGGGACGCACTTCCGCCGACAACGAACCCCAACTGGTTCACCCAGGCCCTATTAGCCATATTCAGCCTATAAAACCTATATAGCCTTAGCACTAGTCAGCAATCCAAGAACCCGTCGACGCCGGGACCTTCGCCCCCTCCGGATAGACCAAGTACACCGTCCGAGCCGAGTACTGCCACGCCCGGTCAAAGTCCGCCCGGGCGTAAGTCCGGCGCACCGCGCCCTTCCATGCCGGATCATTGAACACCGGCGTCCCATCCTTCTCGAACCCCACCAAGACCACCAAATGCCCCTGCTCCGTCGGCGAAAGCTCCTTCCCGCGCAACAAATCGAATGAGACCGAACAGATCACCGGAAAACCAGCGGCAGTCCACTTCTCCAGGTCAGAAATCGACTGGAACCGAGAAACATAAGCGCGCAGCGGATCGAACGAACCCGCATAAGCCACGTTGAACGGCCAGTTCCCCGCCCCCTTGTAGACCGGGTCCCAGACCATGGATTCCACCTCAGGCACATCCTTTCTCAATTCCTCTCGTCCCGTGCGAGCCGCATAGTGAGCCAGAACCATGGTCAAAGAGGTCGGGCTACAAAGCACACCCCCGCGCGGATAATCGCCCTGGGCGACTTGGGGAACGTCCACAACCTTGCCCCAAGCGTCGCTCGCCACCGCCGGCACCACAGGCTCTTTTCCACGCCTCAAGAAGCTCAGCGTCACAAGCATCAGCTTCGGTGTCGGACCCGCCGCTGTTGTCCGCAGAGTCAAGCGCAGATCGACCGATTGGCCCGCTTGCTTGAGCCGAAAGGTATCCGTAAGGACGTCGCCATCCGCATCCCCCTGGCCGTCGTAGCTCGCCCGAGGCGCCAAGCGATCGTTCAATGACCATGAACCCAAGCGATACCACTTCGTCGCTCGGCCCTGAATCCGCGCCCTGGCCTCCACATCCAAAGCCGCGCTCGCCGCATTCTTCACATTCCAAGACGCAATGACCTCGTGAAAGTCAAAACCCGGCGAGACGTTCTCAACCACGCGAGTCAAACTCTCCCCCGGACTAGGGAAGGAGGCCTGCACCGGGACGGAGATCAACCGCGTCAGTTGCGGGGCATCGTCCATGGCAATGGTCGCGGCAAAGAACAGCATAGTGATTCATACCCTTTCATACTGAGGATATGCACCGCAATTGGCTCGCCTTCGGCGCTCTCCTCGCTTCCCTCGGTGTGGCTCTCGGGGCATTCGGTGCCCATGCCCTGGCCGAGCGGGTCACCCCCGATGCCCTCGTGACCTGGCGCACCGCGGCCCAGTACCACCAGATCCACGCCGTCGCCATCGTGGTTTTGGCTTCTTTCCATTCGTCGCTGGGCCGCATTTCCCGGTTTGCCCTTCCCCTCCTCGCCACCGGGACGATCCTATTCGGCGGATCGCTCTATGCCCTCGTCCTCACCGGCCAACGCCTCTGGGGCGCGGTGGCCCCGCTCGGAGGCGCCTCCCTCATTTTCGGCTGGATCTTGCTCTCCGCCGTTGCTTGGGAACGAGCCGAAGGGTAACGTAACGCCCATGGCACAAGAGATTCGTGTTGGTGTTGCTGGCCTGACCCATGGCCACGTCGGC
>JBMOJD010000073.1:0-17261 GCA_049317025.1 Fimbriimonas sp.
TGCCAGACGATAATAGCGGGACGTATTTCGCGCGATGATTTGGGCGGAAGGTGCTTCGTATAGCTAGTGAGCCAAGCCTGCGTCCAGAGCCCTGCGCCGGATGCGCGCAAAAAAATAGGGAATGTGGACCTAATTGTCGATTGGTCCGCATTCCCGAGGAGTTTGCTTTTTTGCTCTGTCTTGTCTCTGGCCGCCCTATGAAAAACGACTCTCAGGAATAGCAACAAGCGGGGCGCGAAAAGCGTTCCCGATTTGCAAAAATTTTTGGCAGGACGCAAGACGCTGGGCGCAAGACGCTGGGCGCTGGGCGCAGGGCGCTTGGATCCAGTGGCCTGGAATTAAGGCCCGCGTACTTGGACGATCCGGGTCACTTTGTCCCAGGTTCAGGAATTCGATGAGGGCGTCAAGCTCCCGATGTGATCTACAATCGAGCATGGTAGGGCTATTGATCGGTGCGCTGGGGGCAATTCTCGCTTCTCCCATCGGTTCGCTTCCGAGCGACCCGTGGTCGTCTGTGCCAAAGGAGATCCGGCAAAGTCGAAAGGCGCACATCGAGGCATCCATCGCCAAGACGGATTTTTGGATGGTCCCTTACCTGAAGGGCGAACAGAACCTCGAACCGTTCACACGCCAAGGGCTTGATCCGAATCCCGCCTACGCAGCGGTCTTGGCCCAATGGGCCAAAGATAAGCGCGACATCGTGCGCGCGGTCGCTTTTTCCGAAGAATTGCGGTTGCTCCTTGCCATGAAGGACATGACCGTTGGAGTCAAGGATTTCGCGTCGATCCTCGACCGGGTGCCCGCCTTGACCGACCCAAAGGCGCAGGCCATTGCGGCGGAAAGTGTAATCGTCACGTTTCCATTCACCGAAAGGGGCGTTGCTGCCCTTGGGAAGATCTACCCAAACAACCCGGTCGACCGAGATCGATGGATTCTTGCGGGCCGGAATTTGGAGGCGATGCAAGAGGATCGAAAGGTAACCCCCGATCAGGCGAGGCTACTCGGACCGGCCCCCAAGGGCTGGATTCCAGAAGCGCTCAGTACCTCGCTTGCGGGCGGTCTCAAGGAAGGAGACCGCATGCAGAAAATGGATTACACGACATGGGACGGCAAACTCCTGCGACTGGATTCCCTGCACGGAAAGCCCGTCGTCCTGATCCACACGGCCTGGTGGTGCGGTGCGTGCCGAAACGAGATTCGGGAGCTCGGCACGATCATGAAAGAGGGCCGGAGCCGCGGCATCGAGTTTGTCATCGTATCGGGAGACCTTGATGTGGCAAGGACTCTGTCGTGGTTGAAGGCCGAAGAGGCCCAAGCGCCGGTCGTTTGGTCGCCGGGTGCGCTGGGTTTGTACTCGTCGTTGCTGGGCGTTCGCGGTTGGCCGAGGATCACGTGCATCGATCGAGACTTCCGAGTTTCCCGACTCGATCTAGATCCCAATACCCGCCTCGCGAGCCTACGAGGTTGGATCGACGAAGTAGCGCCTCTCAAGCGTTAGCGCCGGGCCCTATCTTTGGGCACGACGGACCAAACACCGTGACTCTTGGCTTACAATGCAGTAGATATGCAAATCTTCCTGAGTTATGCCAGTGCCGATGAAGGTCTAGCCCGGTTGATTTCGGAGCTACTCGCACAGCATGGACTGAATGTCTGGCTGGCCAAGGACCATATCTTCCCAGGTGACAACTGGGCCAGCGTGGTGGGCAAGGCGCTTGAGGAATCAAATGTCATGGTGGTCTTGGCGACCAAGAACTACGAGAACTCACCTTGGACTCGGTCCGAGCTCGAGTTCGCCCTTGCCAATCCGAACTACGAAGGGCGAGTGATTCCGCTTGTCTTTCGTGATGGAGGCAAGCCCTGGTTCCCATTGCAGCTCAGGGCGATTAGCCTGGACCTTGCGGCACCAAGCGAGGCAGTTGCGGCCATCGTTCAAGAACTAAGCCAAAAAGCTACTCTCGATGCGGCCAGCTGAGATCTTTTTTTCCCATGCATCAGAGGATAGATCGGCCGTAGAGCCGATCGTCGCTGCCCTGCGTGATCGTAATTTATCGGTCTGGTACAGCCGCACGAGCATCATTGGTTCGGCACTTTGGCATGACGAGATTGGGAAGGCGCTGGATCGATGTGATTGGTTTGTTATTGCCTTGTCGCGGGCAGCCGTGGAGTCAGTATGGGTAAAGCGGGAACTCATCTATGCCTTGAGCGACCATCGATACGAGGAAAGGATCACGCCACTTTTGCTTGAGGACTGCGAATTTCGTCGCCTATCTTGGGTGTTGCCTTCCATTGAATACGTTGACTTCCGACACGATAGGCACCTGGCTCAAATCCAATTGCTGTCAAGTTTGGGGAGTTGAGATAACCTGGCGGACCAGAAGGGCACCCCTGCACTTCAGCATTAGAGCTGCCCATGAGGACGGGTCGCCGCCAGAGCTCGATCCCTGCGGCGGAGCCGTTTAACCCCCAACAGACAGGGGTAATCACCCCTGGAACAACGACCTCTTAGCCACCCAACCCCGGATGGGGTTGCATATCCCCGGCGTCCTGGTTGCCAAACGCGCCCGTGGCGTTCAATCAACTGAAACGCCGGGCAGAAAGCATTCTCGCCTGCTTATTTCGCTGCCGAGCCCCCGCGGCGCCCAACAACTAAGTCGAAAATTAAGTCAAGAGCCGCGGCAAATGCGACCTTTAGATCGGCGGCATCCAGGCGAGGAGCGACGCCCCGGCGAGGCCTGCTTGGTGCCCGAAGGGGCTCGGGACGCATCCGAGGTCAGCCGCGATTGGAAGCAGCCAGTGGCTCAGGCCAACTGACCCGGCCAGTACGATGACATCGGGGTACAGGGTGGCTAGTAGGGTTTCGACCGCTCCTCGTAGGGCTTCAATCGCCTTCTCCCTTTGCGCCGCCGTTGGATTCGGCGAAAGCGCGGCCCCGCCGAGGAGGTCTTCGTAGCTCGCCCCCGAGGTAGTCGGGAGGTCGTTCAGGCGGAGGTATTCGCCTCGGCGACCCATCCACAGTTGGCCATCGAAGACGAATCCTGCACCCACCCCAGTGCCGAGGGCCAAGGTTGCGACCCGTTTCCCGGCGAAGTCGCGATGCCAGCCATGGGCCCAAGCGGTGGCGAGGCCGTCGTTGAGGGCAAAGGTCGGCACGCCAAGCGTCCGCTCGCTGAATTCGGAGCCCTGGTGGCCGGGGATGATCGGCTTGGCTTCCCACACGACGCCCGTGTGGGGATCGACGGTGCCTCCCGTCGAGACTCCGACCCGCGTCAATTGGTGTGATGCGATCTGCTCACGAATCCAGGCGAGGCGTTCTTCGGGGTCCGCCGGGGTTGCGATACGCTCGACCGAGCCCATGGTCTCGCCTTCGAAGCAAGCGAAGCGGAGCCAAGTGCCGCCAATGTCCACTGCCCCTACTCGGCTGGGCCGGAGCCGGGGCTGCAAAGCTCGGGTGTTCTTCAGTGGGTCATTGAGGGCACCGCCCACGACCACGGCGTGGGCTCCAATCGCTATTGCGGCTTCGACCTGCCAGCGTTGGCCGTAGCGCCCCTCGGCGATCACGGGCACCCGGACCTGGGAAACAACGGCACGAAGCAGATCAATGTCCGGCCCTGAACTCATGGGGCGACTGGACGTGTAACCAGCCAAAGTGGTCCCGACGAAGTCGGCACCTGCCCGCTCGGCGAAGAGTGCGCTTTCCAAAGAGTCACAATCGGCCATTGCCAATCGACCACCCTTGTGGATGCGGTGAATGAGCGCAGCCAGGTCCTCGCCCGGTCGCTGACGGGCGGTGCCATCGAGGGCAACGACCTGGCACGGGGTCTGGAGCAGGGCATCTACTTCGGTCTCAGTCGGTGTGATGTAGACCTCCGAATCGTCGTAGTCCCGCTTGATCAGCCCTATGATCGGCACCGACGTCGCCGAGGCGACTGCCCGGATGTTTTCGATCCCCTGGAGGCGGAGGACTCCGACGCCCTCCAGCAGACTCGCCTTTGCCATCCGCACAATGGCATCGGGCGAATCGAGGGGCGACCCTTCGGGAGCCTGAACCGATGCGACCAAGGGCGTCCAGCTCAGGCTCAAAATGTCCTCCCGCGGACGCGGGCGAGGTCAAACTTGGCGGTGTCGGCAATGGCCATCACTGCCATCGTGCCCGCCTGAACTGGGTCCGTCACCACGAGGTCGCAGGCCGCCGGGACCGAGCCGGCCATGTTGAGCGAAATCACCGGGATGCCGTGTTCCTCGCGCAACTCCCGGACGGCATCGGCAATGTCGCCTCCCATCAGGCTCCCCGCGAGTACCAGGACCCGGGCTCGGGGCAAGCGACCTACGGCCCGGATGGCCATCGCGAGGTTCTGCTCGCCAACGAGCGGAATGGTGTCGACCGAGATGCGTTCGCCGCGCAGATTGTGTCGGTCCGCCTCGGTCACGGCCCCAAGCACCACTTGGGCGATCTGGGCCCCGCCGCCAAACACGATGACGCGCTTGCCGAAGATGGCGCTCGAAGGCTCGTGGTCGGCCACCTGCTGGACCCCGACTACTTGTCGCATCGCCTCTAGGAGGGCACCCAGGTCGGCGTACCCCGCCACCTCGATGGCTAGTGAAACCTGTTGGCTCCGGTTCAATTGCACCGATTCGATGTTGCCGCCTTGATCGGCAATGACCGCCGAGAGGTCGCGCAACAGCCCCGGTCGGTCGTCGCATAGGATCGAAAAAGCGCGCTGGTTCATGCTTTCACCTTCAGGGCCGCCAAAGTCGCCGTCGCCAGGGCCTCCACCATCTTGTCTCGGCCCACTTTGGTCAGAATGAACGCCTCATCGGTTGGGTTCGTGATCACGATCATCTCGACCAAGATGGTCGGCACTTCGGAGAAGATTGAGCCAGTCAAGGCGCCCTGCTTGCGGCCAATCATGGTGTTACGGTCGGTTTTGAGTGCTCGACTGGGCAATGCCTTACCAAGTGAAGTCACCATTGCAGCCTGGAACGCACGGGCCATCTCGCCACTCGTCTTTGCGACTTGAGGACTCGGTCCGGTCCGGCCATGTGCTTCGCCTTCGCGGTCCGGATAGTACACGGCAAACCCACGCGTCGGGGCGGCATCGCAGTGGAGGCGGAGGAAGAGGTTGGCGCGGGCGTCGTTGGCGGTTCGGGCCCGGTCTGCATTGCTTACGCGCTGGTCTATGGCCGTCTTGGTCATGACCACGCGAACGCCTTGCGACCGGAGTCGGTTCGCAAGCAATTGCGACACTTCCCAAGCCACCCGCAACTCGGTGGTCTTCTTGCCCCGGGCTCCCGCACCGACCTCGGAGGTGTGCCCAGGGTCGAGGCATACGACCGGGGTTGCGGCTTGCATCAAGCTCAGGAGGCAGGGCAACAGAAATCCCACGCCTCCAGATTACTTGCTTCGGCGGCTTACTTCAGGGTGCCAAACCGGATGGTGCTTGGGGTTTTTGGCCCGTAAAGCACTCCGATCGTCGCCTTGATGAAGTCGCGGTCCTTGGCTTTGGCGATGCTCAGGAACTGGTTCGGGTTGCGGTCGGCAACCGGGAACCAGTAGGACTGAACCTGGACCACCAGCTTGTGCCCCTTCCGGAACGTGTGGAGGACATCGTTCAGCTGGAGTCGGACGCGGGTGGGCTTTCCGGGCACGAATGGTTCGGGCTTCTCCCAGCTGTTGCGGAACTTGCCGCGAAGAATCTCGCCGCGCACCATCAGTTGGTAGTTTGCGAGCGACTTGCCGGTCGGGCTCACTTCGGGGCTGTCGCTAGGATATTGGTCGATGACCTTCACCACCAAGTCCATGTCGGTGCCCGTCGTCGTGATCCAGAAATCAGCATCGATCGGGCCCGCCACGCGGACATCCTTATCAAAGGTGATGCCTTGATAGGTCAGGACGTCGCTGCGCGTGGTCGCGAAGGTCTGGTCATGGATCAGCCAATCGCCGGGTGTGCGGCGGCTGGTCGTGTAGTCAGCCACGTACGGAGTCGGCTTCGCGGGGTCGGCAACATAGGAGTCTGATCCCTCGGTCGTTGGCTTCGCGGTCGAGAGGGTCTTGCCCGCACCCAAGTAGACGTTCCAATTCTGCATGCCCTTCGGCGGCCACTCCTCGAAACGCTGCCACTTGTTCACGCCAGTCTCGAACATCGTCGCTTCGGCGACCGAAGCCACACTGTCATCCCCACGAAGGTAGCGCTCGAAGAAGGGAAACTCGACGTTCTCTTGGTACCATTGGCCGGTTCGGTCGCCCCACGCGAGGTCGCCGAGACTGGCGGCGTTGCCGCTGGACCACTGGCCGTGCGACCATGGCCCCATTACCAAGAAGTTCGCCGACTTCTTGTTCTGGCGCTCACTGGCACCGTATAGGTTCAGCGCCCCCCACATGTCTTCCTTATCGAACCATCCTCCCACGGTCAAAACCGCGCAGTTGACATCCTTGAACGAGCGCCAGAGCGCGCGAGATTTCCAGTATTCGTTGTAGGTCTCGTTCTCCATCAGCTCGGTCCAATATGGCAACCGACCTTGCAGGAACTTGGATTCAAAGTTGGAGAGGGCACCCGCCTTCAGATAAAAGTCGTACGCGGCCAGGCCTTCGCGATCCACCGAGATGCCCGGCTTGCCACGAGGGACATCGAATCCAAGCGAGAAATCGAACGACTCCTGCAAGAACAAGGCGCCACGGTGGTGGACATCGTCGCCAAGGAACCAATCGTTCACCGGCGCCTGCGGCGAAACCGCCTTTAGGGCCGGGTGATTGCGGATTGCGCCCGCGCCAGCATAGAAGCCAGGGTAGGAGATGCCCCAGAGGCCAACACGCCCGGAGTTGGAGGGGAGGTTCTTGATCAGATACTCGACGGTGTCGTAGGTGTCGGTGCTCTCGTCGCAGCCCGGAGCGCCCTTCTTCAGGGTCGGTCGGACGTTCTCAAAGTCGCCCTCGCTCTTGCCTTTGCCCCGGACATCTTGGAAGGCGAGGATGTAGCCTCGGGAGGCATTGATTTTCGGCGTCGTCCGGCGGGGGGCCGAGTTCGGGTTGCCCGCGCCGTAGGGTGTGCGCTCCATCAAGATTGGGAACGGCCCGGTCTTCCCTTTGGGGATGAAGTAGACGGTGTAGAGCTTGGTCCCGTCGCGCATTGAGATCATCACGTCTTTGGCGTCGTAGCTGTCGCGCCAGCTGGCGGGGGTCTGGGCGAGGACGGGAACGCTGGAGATCGCGGAGACGAGCAGGAGGGCACTGAGACCGACGGGGCGGAGTCGCATAACGAAGATTAGCACGAAGGTAACCTGGGCGGCATGATTGACCCTCGCATCCGTGACTTGGCCGAGCTACTGGTTGGCCATTCGGTCCACCTCACGCCCGAAGACAAAGTTCTGATCCATGCCTTCGATATCCCCGAGGAGGCCGTTGTCACGTTGGTTCAAGCGGCCCAAGCGAAGGGCGCCCAGGTTGCGGTCCGTTTGGAATCCAACCGAATCAAGCGAGCCCTCATGCTGGGGATGACTGAAGAGAACGCCAAGACCATTGCTGCTGCCGAGAAATTCGAGATGGAGCAGATGACGGCGTACATCGCGCTGCGCGGGACCCACAACTACGCGGAGTCATCGGACGTGCCGAGCGAAATCAATGCGCTGTGGCAGAAGCACTACGCCAAGCCCGTCGTTTTCGAGACGCGTGTGGCCAAGACCAAGTGGGTGGTGTTGCGCTGGCCGACGCCGGGCATGGCCCAGCAAGCGAACGTGCCCACGGATGTCTTCGAAGATTTCTTCTTCCGTGTCTGCACGGTTGACTACAAGAAGATGGCGGCGGCGGCCCAGCCTTTGGCCGACTTGATGGACAATGCCGACCAGATCCACATTCTTGGACCCGGCACGGACCTCCGGTTCAGCATCAAGGGAATCGGCTCGGTCCCCTGTTGCGGCGAGGCCAACATTCCCGATGGCGAGTGCTTCACTTCGCCCGTGCGCGAATCGATGGAAGGTGTGATTCAGTACAACACGGTTTCGCTCTACCAAGGCGTCGAGTTCAAGGACATTCGTTATGTCGTCAAGGCGGGCAAGATTGTCGAGGCCACCGCAGGCGACCAGACGGCGAAGCTGAACGAGATTCTCGACACCGACGAAGGTGGCCGTTACTTCGGCGAGTGGGCGATTGGATTCAACCCGGACGTCTTGCATCCGATGAAGGACACGCTATTCGACGAAAAGATTGCCGGTAGCTTCCACCTCACCCCGGGCAATGCTTACAGTGGAAAGGGCGACAATGGCAACCGTTCGGCGATCCACTGGGACACCGTGCTGATTCAGCGGCCCGATTACGGCGGGGGCGAAATCTGGTTTGACGGCAAGCTCGTGCGCAAGGATGGCCTGTTCGTCTTGCCCGAACTCGAAGGTCTGAACCCCGAGAACTTGCGAGCCTAAAGGGCCGCAAGTCCAGCGCGCACTCGCTGGACGTCCTTGCCCATCTGAACGACCAGAGCATCCAAAGATTCGAACCGGAGCTCTGGTCGCAGGTATTCGAGTAGCTCCAATTGGACGTTGTAGCCGTAGATGGCGTCGCCGGGATAGTCGAGCAAGTAGGCCTCGATGGTGCGGGAGTCGCCGTTGACGGTCGGACGATTGCCGATTGAGATCGCGGCATCGAACGTGCCCTTCGGATAGTGCAGGCCGCGGGCGAAGGTCATGCGACCGGCGTAGATCCCGTCAGCGGGCATGATTTGGTCGAAAGATCGCCCGACGTTGGCGGTCGGGTAGCCGAGGGTCCGCCCCAGTTGTTGGCCTTGGACCACGAAGCCGGAGATGGCGAACGGTCGCCCGAGCATTTTTGTCGCGGTGGCCATGTCGCCGGCCGAGATCGCATCGCGAATCAGGCTCGAACTCACGCGAACGCCGTCCACCAGGACCGGCGGCACAACCGTGGTTGCCATGCGCGTCGCTAGCCATTCCGCCGTTCCTTCGCGCCCTTGACCCATCGCGAAGTCGTGGCCGACCACGATGGATTGGCCTCGGACACTAGTCAGCAGGATTCGATCTAGGAACACCTCGGCGGACATCCGGCTGAGAGCGGCATCGAAAGGCAATACGAGGGCGAGCGAGACGCCGCACTCTCGGATAGTGTCCAGATTTTTCGACAGCGAGTTGATCGCTTTCGGGCAACGGTTCGGGGCGAGGATGCTGGCGGGGTGGCGGTCGAAGGTCACGAGCACGCAGGGCAAACCGAGGCTTTCCGCCCGGGTCACTGCGTTCGAAATCACCGCCTGGTGCCCGATATGGACTCCATCGAAGGTGCCCATGCACACGACGGATTTGGCCCACTCGGGCTTCAGAAGTTCGGTTCCGAAGTGCACTTGCATGGGCTACTCGGTCTCCTTGGGAGCCCCCGTTCGGAGGCGGATGGAGAAGATGCCGAGAAGGATCGCTTGGACGGCTGCCGTTTGGAGGAGCATCCTCGGCTCTACCGGGAAGCGAACGAGAACGAAGTAATCCGGCCCGGCGACCAAGCTGGAATTGCCCACCGTGGCAAGCTCAACGATAGCTAGGCAAATCAGCGCGTAGACGGGTGGCAAGATCAATGCATGGTGCCAACTGATGTGACCAGGTTCCAGCAAATCGGGTGCCACGACGGACGCGAAGAAGAAGACGGCGCTCGCGCCCAAGAGGATCAGAAAAGCAAGCACTAGCGCGATGGTGCCCATTCGTCCGCCACTCGGAATGGAGACCAGAGTAGAAACGAGGGAGCCGAAGAAGAGGAGCATGCTCACCCCGGCACACAGCAGGAGCCTTCGCCAAAGCGGCAGGGGTTCGGGTTCCATAGGCTAATCGGCGGAGCGATTGGGGTCGGTCCCCCGGCCCTCGTCGTGAATGGCGTCGAAGATTTCCTTGCGATGGACCGCCACATCTTTGGGGGCTTTGATGCCCAGCCGAACCTGTTCGCCTCGCACTTCGAGCACCACCACTTCGATGCCGTCGCCGATGACGATGCTCTGATGGACTTTCCTTGTGAGTACCAGCATCCCGATTTTGCCCTCCATGGCCCTAGGTGTTCGCGTTGCGACCTGCGCATGGTCACTCAAATGTGGAACAAACCTTGATATAGTATACGCGCGCTTCGCCCAAGCAGGTTAAGACGGCAAGACATTCAGCGCCGTCATCAGCGCGCGCCCGTCGTGGTAAGCCGCTTTCCAACTGTTCGCCTTGTCATCGTGGCGAATCTCCGCGCCATCGTCGCTGACCGACTGGAACCATCCGCCGAACTGATGATCGATCACGGAGTTCTGGATGAAGTCCCATTGCTTTTGGAGTTTCTCGGCGTAATTACCCGTGAGCGAATGCCCCAGGGCGAGCGCGCCGAACGACTCGGCCTGAATCCACCAGATCTTGTCGGTGTAGAAAGGCACTCCATCGGGGCTGACGGCATCATATAGACCGCCGTTCTTCTTGTCCCAACCAAATTCGAGGGCGAGGTCTAGGAGTTCGATGGCGTCGGTGGTCACATCCGTGGGCACGCCCGCCGCCGTCAAGGTTTTGGCGGCATCGAGGAGCAGAAAGGCGGCTTCGATATCGTGTCCGGCTGAGACGAAATTGGAAGCGGGCGACCAGTCACGATTGAAGAACACATGAAGAAATCCGCGCTCGGCGCGCATGGTTTTGGTGCCAATCTCCACCATCTCAAGAAGTCGGGCGATGGCGGCGGGATCGGGCCATACTTTCACCAGTTCGGTAAGGGCCTCGAGGATGTGGAGTTGGGTGTTTTGGGCTTTGCCGCCGAACTTGCTGCCCAACAGGTCTCGCTCGCGACCTTGGTAGTTGTCCGTAGCAATAGGCTCACCCGATGCGGTTGTGCACTCTCGTGCCCCGCCGTATTCGTGGTCCCAGCCCGCCGTGTTTAGCCAGGTGAAGGCATTCTTGGCCAGTTCCAGGGTTGCGGCGTCGCCGGTCGCCCGGGCGGCGGCGGAGAGAGCATAGAGTGCGAACGCATGGCCGTAAAGGTGCTTCTCGGTCTTGGACGCCCCGACTGGGATGCCGTCAAAGTCGACCATCCACTTGAATCCGCCATTTTCTTGATCGAGGAAAAGGTTCTCCAACGCGTGCACGCCGTGTCGGATGATAGGGATCAGTTCGGGTGCTCGCTCGGGTTGGAACAAGGCGACGTTGGCAGCGAACCAGGTCATCCGCGCCTGGAAAACCACGAACTTGCCCTGGTCTTGTACTTGGCTCCAGTTCCGCCGAAACGTCTGGTGAAACCCACCGCGCTCGCTATCCACTGTGCGCGGATAGAAGCATTCGACGTGTTGGTTGAGGGCGGCGGCAACTTGGTCTCTCATGGGGCTCTTCTAGTTTGTCCCAAATGCTTGAGAATCGTTTCGCGGGGCGGCCTCGGCGTACACTAATGGCCATGGGATTGACGAGGGAGCAACTGGCGCAGCGCGCGGCCCAAGAACTGCGCGATGGGTTCTATGTGAACCTGGGGATCGGGATTCCGACCTTGGTGGCCAACTATATCCCTGCCGGACTGGACGTCGTGCTGCAAAGCGAGAATGGCATGCTCGGCATGGGGCCGTTTCCCTTTGAAGGTGAAGAAGACCCCGATCTTATCAATGCGGGCAAGCAAACCATCACCGACATTCCGGGCACGTCGTACTTCAACTCGGCGGATTCGTTTGCGATGATTCGAGGCGGCCACATTGACCTCTCGATCCTTGGGGCGATGGAAGTGAGCGAACAAGGCGACCTCGCCAACTGGATGATCCCGGGCAAGATGGTGAAGGGAATGGGCGGGGCGATGGACCTCGTCGCGGGCGTCCAGCGCGTGGTGGTGGTGATGGAGCACACCAACAAGGCGGGCGAGAGCAAGATTCTGCGCGAATGCACGTTGCCCTTGACCGGGAAGGCCTGTGTTGACCTTGTGATCACCGACTTGGCCGTGCTTGAGATTGGCGCTAACGGTATGACCCTGATTGAGCTGGCGCCCGAGGTGACTCTGGAGGAAATCCAAGCCAAGACCTCGGCGCATTTCGTGGTCTCGCCGAGCCTGCGTTCGATGAGTTTTGCGCTTTAGGTAGGAATCTTGCCCGGGCCTGAGGAAATACCAAGGCAATGGAGTGGATGCGCGGGCTGACCCGACGGCAGTGGATCATTCTGGGCGTTGCCTGGTTCGGTTGGGTGTTCGACATCATGGACACCGCCCTGTTCAACTTCGCCAAGGTCCCGATGCTCACGGAGATGCTTGGCGCGGAGCAGTACAAGCTGCGTGGCCCTGCTCTGGAAGGCGAAATCCAGACCATCTTCCTGATTGGTTGGTCGATTGGCGGCCTCGGTTTTGGCATTCTGGCCGATCAATGGGGGCGATCCCGAACCCTCATTGTCACCATCTTGGTCTATTCGCTGCTGACGGGTCTCACCTCGTTTTGCCAAACGCCTGAGCAGGTGATGGTGCTGCGGTTCCTCACGGCGCTGGGTATCGGCGGAGAGTGGGCGGCGGGGGCGGCTTTGGTCGCCGAGACTTTTCCCGACAAAGCCCGGGCTCCGGCGGCCGGGTTGCTGCAATCGGCAGCGGCGTTTGGCCCTGCTCTGGGTGCAGTTGCGAACCTGGCTCTTGCGGGCCAGTCGTGGCGATGGCTCTTCGTAGTAGGTGTGCTTCCGGCGCTGGTTTGTGTGGCGATTCGCGCTTTGGTGAAGGAACCGGAGGTCCCGCGCACCCGGACGAGCCCGTTGGCCCCGTTGCGCGAACTCTTCGCCGACCCCAAGCTTCGCCGTAACGTGCTCATAGCCATGGTGCTTGGCGTAGTCGGCGTGACTGGGGCGGGGATCGCGCCGTTTTGGTTGCCGAACTTGGTGAAGGAGGCCTCGACCGGGCTAGACCCTGCCGAGGTCGCGAGACGCCTGAGCTACGCCACGTTCATCTTCCACGGTGGAACCCTGACCGGGGTCTTGCTCTTCCCCTTACTCTGTGAGAAACTCGGTCGCCGGGGGGCGTTTGGCTTGTTCTTCTTGCTCAGCCCGCTGGCGCTGTTGGTTGCGCTTTATGGTGGGGTCACGTATGAGCGCGTGCTATGGCTGATGCCGCTGAATGCGTTCTTTGCCATCGGCTTGAGCGCGGGCTTTGCTTTGTATTTCCCTGAGCTTTTTCCGGGCCGATTGCGGGCGACCGGGACGGGCTTGGCCTACAATGTGGGGCGGATATTCTCTGCGCCGGTGCCCTGGGTCACGGGAATCCTGATCACGCAGATGAATGGTTCCGTTGCCGTCGGGGTCCTGATGGCGGCCTCAATCTATCTTATTGGATTGCTTGCGGTGCCTTTCGCACCCGAGACCAAAGGGCAGGCTTTGGAGGCTTAGCGATGAGATCAACACTCCCACCTGATAATGCTGTAGAAACTGTTGGCAAGGTGGGCGGGGCTCTTGTGCTCTTGCTTGGTACCGCCCATTGCGGCTTGGTCGTGCGTGACTTTCCGGTTGTCTCTGAGCACCTTGCCCGTTCCACGGGTGTTCCGAAGTGGATTCAGGCGGGCGTCTATCTCGCACTTTACGGGGCGGCGTTTGCGAAGTCGGTTCGTGCCTTCTTGCCTAGACCTCCGAAAATCTCGGGGATGGCAGCGGTGTTTGGCTCGCTGTTTCTGCTCTCGAATCCAGACAAATTTGGTGCGGGCCAGCTGCGCGTTGCTTATGTGATGTTCTTGGTCTTGGGGGCATTGGCCTCCCTCTTAGTGATTCGCGGGCTTTGGGTATGGGAAAGCGAGATTAGGGCGCAGCAGCTTGTTGGCGGAGAGGCAAGGGGCAACGACTGATGGCATTTGGACTTACACCGGATCAGGAGAAAGTCCTTGTTTGCCGGATCATCGCCACCTTCATCACAGTGGCCAGTGTGGCGATAGTGGGTTTGTCTTGGGCGAGCCTGCCTGGGCGGTTTGCGGTAGTTGCCGATGCGACGGGCGTCCCCGTCGCCGTCCAAGTCGTTGTGTGGGGCCTTCTATTCGGTGCCGCAATCTTGCGTAGCATCAGGACCTTCCTGCCGAATCCCCCGACCGAATCTGGCTTCACCAGCCTTTTGATGGCGATCTCACCGACCTCGAGTTTTGGCAGATTCAGTTCCGGCGAATACTCCTTTTTCGATGCGGCTATTCTTTGAGCGGTCTTTGGGACTGCCTGTGCAAACTTCTATTCCCTTCGTGCCTGGGATCGTAGGTGCAAGCTCGACGCCTCACAGAGTTAGCCACTCGTCTGTGAGATCCCGCTTGGCGCAGAACCGACCTGAGGGTGTCAACGGCAATCTCGCGATGCTTTGGCAAACCGGTGGCCGGGCCCATCAGGCAATCGCTCATTTGGTGTCGAAAATCAAAACTGCACGAAATTCATTGAAAAAAATCGTTCTGACATCATATAAACTCAATACGTCATGTCTAGAGGCCGAAAAGCAGCAGATCGTCGCGATATTGGCCTGATGGCTCTCCTTGATCTCATTGAGGCCAAGGTGCCCCGGCCGCAGGTCCGGCACTACACTCGGGGCAGCCAGTACGAGGAGGTCCACCGCGAAGGGATCACGGAGATCACAATTCCGGTTCGTAACGCTCCCAGTGACCACCGGGCACACTTGGAGTATGCAATCCGTAAGGAAGCTCTTGATCTCCTTGCTTGGAAAGCGATCGTGGATGCCTTTGGGCCAACAATCTTTCGTGAATGGATCCTGAGCCAGCCAACTGGCAAGCATGCAAGGCGCGCGTGGTGTCTCTACGAACTGTTGACTGGAGAGCATCTTGATGTTCCCGAGAGTGTGGTTTCGAATAGTGTTCCCCTAGCAGATTCATCACTTCAGCTGACCAGTAGCCGAAGCACAATCTTGCCAAGATACAAGGTGGCGTACAACCTTCTCGGGCCCCCGGAGTTTTGCCCCCTTATCCGAAACTCAAAGGATTTGGGCCCCGAGCGTCTGGCATATCTCGGAAGGCAGGTGGCCCAGGCTGTCCAGGGCATCGATCCGCGCGACCTTCAGCGCGCAACGGACTATCTCTACCATAAGGAGACGAAAGCTTCCTTCCAGATCGAGCGAGAGGATGTATCGGCGATCCGTAGGGAACGCTTTGTTCAGGCTCTACGTGGAGCCGAGGCAGACAGATGGTTCGACGAGGGTGAGTTGGTCCGTCTACAGCACCAAATCGTCGAACCACGCTATCGTGAGCATGGTTTTCGCGAAAAGCAAGTTTACGTCGGCCAAACCATGCCTTGGGGTGAGGAGCGTGTTCACTATGCTTGCCCTCGACCCGATGATGTGAAGCAGTTGATGGCCGGGTGGCGAGAATGCCTCAACCGGACGGTGGGGATCAACCCGATCTGCCAAGCCGCGGTTCTGGGCTTTGGATTCGTCTTCATCCACCCATTCGAAGATGGCAATGGCAGGTTGCACCGCTTCATCATTCACGCCACGCTTGCGCGCCGAAGATTCACCCCCCCGAACACCGTGATTCCGATTTCGGCCCTCATGCTCCGGCGCAAGGACCAGTACGATGCCGCCCTCGAGGTCTTTTCAAAGTCGATCATGCCCTTCGTCGAGTTCCAACTAGACACGGAGGGTGAAATGACCGTCTCCAACGAGACAGCCTCACTCTATCGGTACTGGGATGCTACGGCTCAGTGCCAATACCTATGTGACGCAATAGAAGAAACAATCGCGGTCGACTTGCCCGAAGAGCTGAGAACTTTGCGGGCATTTGACGCGGGCATCGCGGCTATCGCCGAAATCGTTGACATGCCAGATCGCCGAGTCAGCCTGCTCATGCGGCTTCTGATCCAGAACGGATATCGGCTGTCGAAGAGCAAGAGAGCGCAGTTTCCGGAGATCACGGATTTGGAACTGGGTTCGATCGAGCAAGCCGTTCGGGCGGCGGTTGAAGGACCTCTTGCCTAAGTCTTTGGTCGGGCACGCTTCGGTGCGGACTTTTTCCGGGTTGCTACCGCGACGGCTGCATCGATCCATGCTCCTAGGTCTGGCCCCGCGAAGACGCTCGCTGGCACCTCGCGGTAGGGCATCGGCGAGGGCGGATCGCCTTCGATGACCCACTGGGCGGACCCATGGGCTTCATACGTCGGGTCTGTTTCGGCGTCTGATTTGAAGTAGAGCCGGTCGTTGTCGATCACAGCAAAGAAGACACCATCGGAGTACAGGCCGATTCCCCCAAACATCTTGCGCGACGTGATCGGGCGCACCTCGCCGAGGCGCTGGAGGAACTGGTCGACCTTTTCGGGACTAACGGGCATGCCCTAGACGTTACCGCGAAGGTTCAAGTACTCCGGTTCCGCCGATTGCATTTCGCGCGGAGGGAGCCCGCGCAAAATCGCCTCGAGATCGCGGGCGACCAAAGTGCCGATCCGGCGGATCGATTCGACCTGGGCCCCGGCTCGGTGCGATGACAGCACGGCGTTGACGGCGGTCCGGATCCGGTGGTCGGCGGACAGGGGCTCTTCGGGGAAGACGTCAATGCCCGCGCGCAAGCGTCCGCTCAGGACCTCATCGGTCAGGGCCTCGAAATCCACCAGATGCGCCCGGCTCAGGAGCACGAGGACCTTGTCATCCGGGATCAAGGCGAGCTTTTCGCGGCTGAGAAGGCCCAGGTTCGACTCGCTAGGCGCGGCCAAGACGAACGTGACATCCGACCGGCGAAGCAAGTCGTCGATTCCCACCGGCTCGGCTCCTTGCGACGCGATGTAGGCATCCGTCATCCATGGGTCGAAGACGAGCAGGTGAGGATTCCAGGGGGCGAGCAACTTGCGCAGCGATTGGGCAAGGCCGCCAAAACCGATCATCCCAATGGTCTTGCCGTAGAGCGTGAATTCCCCTCGGAACGAGGAGTGGCTCCAATATTCCGTGCCCGTGCGGAACTCGGCGTCCGTCCGCGAGACCATGCGGGCTGCATCGAGGGCGAGGGTGATTCCCATTTCGGCTACGGCAGGCCCAAAGGCGGGGGCGCAACTGAGGACGCGGATGTTCTGGGCGAAGGCGTAGGGATAATCAAACTTGTCGGGCCGAGGGAGGCCGCCGCCGACCTCAAGGAATCCCTTCAGTTTCGGCCAGGCCGTCAGGTCGCCGTAGCGCCACCATCCGCCAACGATCGCCTCGACATCGCGCAGCGAGTCGAACTGATCCTCCGGAATCGGGCCATCAATCCCCCACTGGACGTCGCAGATGTCCTGCACATGGGCCCAGTCTTCGGGTCCGAATACGAGCTCGCGCGGCCGGAAGCCCGTGTCGATCAATACCTTTGGTTTCATAGTTATAACCT
>JBMOJD010000074.1:0-17203 GCA_049317025.1 Fimbriimonas sp.
GCCATCGGAAAAATTGTAGGCGTTGCAGAAGAATAGGATCAGAAACGCCGAAAGCGCGATCAGGACGCCGTGGTTGGGATAGAGCGTGTATCCGGCGGCTCCGGCGATGACAGTCTGCATCGCGAGCTTGGGAATCCAGCCCAGACCGCGCTTGCCTGGATAGACGCGGGGAATCACACCATCATCAACGAAGCCGACCAAGCCGAGCCCCAGAAGGACCCATACACCAGCACCGAGGTGGCGATTCCAAAGAGTGCGCTCAGCATCCGACAAGTTGCCGAAGGTCTGGAAAACCACGGCGACGAGGCCAGCAAGGGCGCCGACCAAGATCATGATCCCGCCCATGGTGGGCGTGCCCTGCTTGGCCTGGTGGTTTTCGGGAGCGTGCTGGCTCACGGTCTGGCGCGACCGGAATCGGATGAGAAGGTTCAGGATCGGACGGGCAAGAAGACCCGAGACAACCAGGGACGCAAAAAACGCGACCTTCCAGGCAGTCCAAGAGACCGGATCAACGAACAGATTCAAGCATTCACCGAAAGCCCAAGGGGCGTAAGGGATCGCTCAAGCTCCAGTGCTCGACTCCCTTTGATCAAGACGGCGTCACCGGGCTTAAGTTCCATCAAGAACTGGGTTATTTCGTCAAGAGTGTCGGCAATCACAAATCTTTCCGCCGACATGCCGTCGCGCAGGGCGGTATTCCATACGATTTCGGTCGCGGGTCCATAGAAAAAGACCATGTCGAGGTTCTGGCGCGCGAGGGCGTGCCCGACCATCTCGTGCGCTTCATCGACGTGCTCCCCTAGTTCGCGCATCTCGCCAATGACGGCCATGCGACGTCCGGCCACGGGGAGTTCAGCCAGGGTCTCGATCGCGTTAACCATACTCGGCGGGCTGGCGTTGTAGAAATCGAGCACAAAGTGGATTCCTTGGTGCTCTACCACTTGCATGCGCATCGGAGGGAGGGCGACCTCGTAAAGGCGGCTAGCCGCGAGAGCAGGCGCGACCCCGACTGACGCAGCGGCCAAAACCGCGGCGGCCGCATCAAGCGCGAGGTGACGACCGACGAAAGGCAGAGTCGCGGACCACTCCTCGCCATCCAGAGTCCCAGCGATGTCGCATTGATCCCAACGCAGAGCTTGGTACTCGGTGATTCGGCAATCAGCGTACTCCGTGAACCCAAAGGTGCGCACACGGCCACTCTTGACCCTGCTCGAGAGAATATCCAGGTAGGGATCACCTTGCCAGACGATGCCGAGGCCGTTGCGCTCCGGTAGCGTCTCGAACAGTTCCGACTTAGCCCTCGCGATGCCCTTGCGCGACCCCACTTGCTGGAGGTGGGCAAAGCCAATGTTGGTGATGATGCCGACCGTGGGCCGACTAAACGAAGCGAGGTGGGCGATTTGGCCAAAGCCACGCATTGCCATCTCGACCACGACGGCCTTGGTCGTTGCATCAAGCTCAGCCCACATCAGCGGGCTGGTGTATTCAGTGTTGCGGTTTCCTTGGGTTTTGAGGACGGGGCCCAAGGGTGAAAGCGCGGCGGCAAGAAGCTCCTTTGTGGTGGTCTTGCCTGCGCTCCCGGTGATGCCAACGACGGGGCCGTTGTACTCGGACCGGAACGACGCCGCCATCGTGGCGAGGGCTTTCACAAGGTTGCCGACGAGGATATGAGGTCCTTCGACGGGTCGCTCCGCGATCGTGCCAACCGAACCGGCGCGAAGGCACTCAGCGGCGAATTCGTGGCCATCGGAGCGTTCCCCCTGGATGCCAAGGAACAGGTCTCCCGGCTTGACCGCGCGGCTATCGGTTGCGAAGCCGGTGGCAACGGCACCTTCTTCGAAGCCGACAGATTGGCCCCCTAGTCGGACGGCAAGGTCTTGGATGAGTAAGTGCATCAGTTCTGCTCCTTCAGGGCTTCGCGAGCGAGGATGCGGTCATCCATCGGTATCTTGTCGTGCCCGATAATTTGGTAGTTTTCGTGACCTTTGCCCGCGATCACAACGACATCCCCTGGTCGTGACTGCTGGATCGCGTAGCGGATGGCTTCGCCCCGGTCTTCGATTTGGGCGGTTTCGTGGCTCGCTTGGAGACCGGCCGCGACTTCGGCAAGGATCGCCGACGGGTCTTCGGTTCGGGGGTTATCGCTCGTGATCACGGTTAGGTCGGATCGCTCGCTTGCCACCCGGGCCATCTGGGGTCGCTTGGTCCGATCGCGGTCACCGCCGCACCCAAAGACCGTAGTGACGCGACCAGGTGCGAGAGCCCTTACTGTGTCCAACAGCTTCTCCAGCGCGTCCGGTGTGTGCGCGTAATCGATGAGAATCTCGATGCCCGCTTCGTTGGGGAGGCTCTCGAATCGACCAGGTACGGGTCGGACATTGGGAAGTGCCAAGACCACTTCTTCGGGCGAGTAGCCTGTCGCGATCAAAGCGGCAACGGCCGTAACCGTGTTACTGACGTTATAGTCGCCACCGAGAGAGACAAGGGTGCGACCAATCGACAGTTCCTTGCTTAGAAACTCAAGGTCCAACTGACTAAGGCCAACTTTGTGGGGAACAACGACCACATCAGCATCCTCCCTGCCCCAGGTGAGCACTTCCCTGCCTTCCTGCCGCAGAGTTTGGGTCCACGATCGACCGACTGGATCATCCGCCGAAATCACCGAGTGAAATTTTTTGCTCGTAAATGCGGGGAAATCCTCGAAAAGACGCCATTTGGCCGCCTCGTAGGCCTCCATCGTTTCGTGGAAATCAAGATGGTCTTGGGTGAGATTGGTGAAGATCGCCGCATCCAACTCGACGCCATCGGCCCGCATCTGGGCCAGAGCGTGCGAAGAGATCTCGAGGGCAAGAGCATCGACGCCTTGATCTCGGGCCTCGGCCAGATAGTGGTGGAGCTCGACCGAGAATGGCGTCGTATTTGCGATCTCGATGGCGGTTTCCGGCGTTTGGAACCCGAGCGTGCCCAGGTAGGCCGACTTCTTTCCAAGCTGCGCCAGCAGATCTCGTAAGAGCCATGCGACCGTGGTTTTGCCGTTGGTCCCCGTGATCCCGAAGACCTGCATGTTACGGGACGGGTGACGAGTGATCTCGCGGGCCAGCCGCCAAACAGCCTTCGGGAACGGGCGAGCATCGACAAAGGCGACGGCGAGGCCCAGTTCAACAGATTGGCGCAGTCCGTCGGGGGAGTGAACGAGGGCTGCAGTGGCCCCACTTGCTTTGGCCTGGGCCAAAAACTGGTGCGGGTCGGCCGAAAACCCAGGCATACAAACGAAGAGTGCGCCCGGTGTGATTCGCCGAGAATCCATCTCGATCGAGGTCACATTGGCATCGCCATTGAGGAATGGCGGCATCACGTTCGCTTCGCGTAAACACTCTCGAAAAGTCATTTCTTGGTCACAGAGCGGGCTCTTTGGGTTGGATCGGTTCCGTGGGCGGGATTTGTTTCTTCTTGATCACAGAAAGAGCGATCTTGCGGAAAACGGGCCCGGCCACGCTGCCACCCATATGCCCTTTGGTGGGGGCATTTACCATCACTAATACGACAGCCTGGGGCGAATTTGCCGGAACATAGCCAGCAAAATTGGCAACATATCCGCCGCCGGTGCCGATTCGCTCGGCGGTGCCGGTCTTGCCCGCCAGTCGATAGCCAGGGATTCGCAGGGAGTTCCCAGTGCCTTCGTCCGTCTGGATCACAGATTCCATGAGCCTGAGCATCGCGTCGGCGGTCTCTTCCTTGATCAGGATTCCGCGCGGGCGCAGGGGCTGTTTTTTTTCGCCGACGTATTCGATCAGGCGTGGGGTCATCGCCAGCCCGCGATTCGCAAACATCGTGAGGGCGGAGCAGAGCGCCAGCGGAGTCACCTGAATCGATTGGCCGTAACCCAAGTTTGCCAGGGTCAATTCGCGCGCACTGACGCCACGATTGTAGAAACCCTTTCGCTCGCCTTCGAGTTCGAGATCGACTCTGTCGAGCATCCCGGTGCTCTCAATGAACTTGGAGTACTTTTCATACCCGATGAGCCGCGCCCAATTCGCGGCAGCATAGTTGCAGCTCTTGGCGATGGCTTTTTCGGGATCGACGCGGCCGTGACCGCCGTGACAACCCAACGTCTGGTTCAGAACACGAAACTTACCCTTGCAGGACCATTCGTCGTGAAGCCCCACGAGTCCGAGGTCTAGCGCTTCGGCAAGGGTGACCGTCTTGAGGACGGAGCCCGGTTCAATCGGCAGGCTGATGGCACGGTTGCGTTCCTGACCCAGATCGAACTGCGCGGGTATGTCGCTTTGTCCGGGCGGAACGGGCGCGGGATATTCGGACATGGCGAGCACGTTCCCCGTGGCAGGTTCCATGACGACAGCGACGCCGTACTCTGCGGCGTGCGTCGTGACCGCCTCTTCCAGGGCCTCGTAAGCTGCCTTTTGAATATCGCTGTCGATCGTGAGGACCACATCCTCCCCATTCACCGCTTCCCGACTGTTCTTCGAAAGCTTGAGGGGTAGGAACTCACCGGAACGATCGACCAGCCCATGAAGCTCACCATCTACGCCGCGCAAAACGTCATTTCGTGCCCTCTCGACGCCGTTTAGGGGGGTTCCGTTTTGAATCCAACCGACCAGGTTGGCGGCAGCGGGGCCAAGGCCGTACCGGCGAGCCTTCTTCGACTCCACGGAGACCCCGTCGGCACGCCAGTCTCGCCTCACCTGGGCGATGGCGGCGACGGCGTCTTCATCGAGTGGGCGCGACCAAGAGACTGAGTAGCTCTTGAGAGACCCATCCTTATTGAGGCCCTTGTCCTTTCGCAACCGGTTGGCCATCTCGCCGGGTGAGATTCCCGCTGCCTCGCCAAGATCCAGGAAGAACGCGTCGCCCTTTGGGATCTTGTTTCCCTGCAAAAGCAGCGTGGACCGGTTGTCATTCTCGGCGAGGACGGCTCCATCCGAAGAGAGAATCATTCCCCGAACAGCGGGCCGCTTTTCGCTTCGTTCAAGCTTGCCCGCATTGTCGGCCAGGTACAAAGTCAGACCGACTCGAGTCCATTGACTGTGCACCTGACTGGCAAGCGCGGCCAACATCAGCAGGCCAATAAGCCCACAAGCCACGAGGAATCGTCGAGGGTCGTGCGCTTTCACCTGATTCACTCAGACGGATGGAGCGTCGCATCTGGTGCAACCAAGCCTATTTTGGCAGCCATGCGTTGCAGGCGGTCTGGATTCTCAAGAACTCGGACCTGCGAAGCAAGCAGCTTAGAGGCGGATTCCGCATCCTTTGCCCTGGTCATAAAGTTGGAAGTTTCGACCCTGGCCTTCTCCAACATGACGTTCGCCATGATTCCGCTGGTTAGGAACGCGCAAAAAGTTACGACCATGAAAACGACGGACAACCGTGCCGCAAATGCGACATCAAGGGGCTTGGGTACAGCGAGCTGCTCGGCGTGCGGCTGCGCGACCGAGGCTCCGCCATGAACCACGTCCAAAGCAACCCCGGACGTGTTGGGAACCAGGCGTCGCTCGGGATAGAACGCACCAACTTCGACAGAACTCATGTTTTCGGCAACAGCTTGACTCATTGATATGACTCCTTACTAGATTCGCAATTCTTGGGTGGTTAAGAGGGCATCTCTGCCCGTCGGATCGAGCGCATTTTCGCACTTCGACTGCGCGGATTCCGGGCGATTTCTGCCATACTTGGTCCAACGGGCTTCTTATGCAGCTCGACAAAGCCTTGATCAGATAAGGTTTGGAAAGTGTGCTTCACAATCCGATCTTCGCCTGAGTGATAACTCAATATTGTTAATGTTCCATTATCAGCCAAACTACTCGCAGCCTCGATGATCGCCCGGTCCAAACCTTCCAGCTCACGGTTTACAGCAATGCGAACCGCTTGGAAAACTCGAGTCGCCGGGTGAATCCGGGGGTCACGGGCACCTTTGGGCACCGCGGCAAGGATGGCATCTACCAAGTCTTGTGTCGTTTCTAATGGCTCAATTTGACGTCGCTCGACAATCACCTGAGCGATACGTCGCGACCATTTTTCGTTACCGTATTCCCAGAAGATTCGCTCTAGTTGGTTGGCCGAAAGACGGTTGAGCATCTCAGAAGCAGGCTCACCTGTGCTTCTATCCATCCTCATATCGAGATTTCCACTTTTCTGGAAAGAGATGCCTCGGGTAGGATCATCAATCTGGGCACTGTTCAAACCTAGATCTAAGCAAATGGCATTGGCCTTCAGACTCAGCCGCTCCATAATCTCTCGAATCGAGCGGAAATCAGAATGCACCAATCGAAGCTGAATATCAGCCGTAAGGGATAGTCTTCCTCGCGCGATTTCGAGCATAGATTGATCCCAATCTACACCGACTAAAGTTCCACCCGGGGCGATCAACTCGGCAAATCGGAGCGAGTGTCCCGCTAGTCCCAACGTGCCATCGACAACCACATCGCCTGCCTTCAGTCGCAGGTCGGCGATCATCTCTTCGATCATCACGGGGTCGTGGCGTGGCGTGGGTTCCATGGGCAAAAATTCTCGGGGGCTGGTAATGGTCCAAAGTCCAGGGGCACGGGTGCTCATGCGGCGGCTCCATTTCGAATCACGCTTTGCATGCGGTCGTAGGCGGCCAATAGCCTCTCAGTGCGGGGGCCACCAAAGGCGGTTGGATTCTCGCTGTATTTGGCGAAGTCTTCGGGATTCCAAATCTCAAGCCAGATGTCGGCCCCGTTGAGGAACACCGTGGACTTGACCTCCAGGTTCGCCGGCGCGCGCAGTCGAGAAGGGATGACAAAGCGTCCCTGGTTATCAACTTCCACGTCTGTGGCCGTGGGCCCGAGAAACTGGCTGGAAAAGTACATCCGGTCCGGATTGAGAATGGGAGCCTGGCGGACCTCCTCACGAATCCCTTGCCAAATCTGCTTGGGAATTGCGATGAGCCCGCCGTAGATGCCAACGGCCAGCGCGAACTGGGGACCGAGGGCGTCCTTCACTTTCCTGGGTAGTAGCACTCGACTCTTGTCGTCGAGTGTCGCCTCGTCGTTGTAGGAGATTCCGGGGAACTCAGGTGCGGTTTTGATGCCACCAAGCATTTTCGGTATCTCCGTTGAAATTGATGGCGGCCGCCCTCATGGCAGCCGCGGGATTCGGGATTCGAGATGCTTGCGCTTCTCAGCTCGGCGAGGTTTCGACCATCCTTGACCAGGCCTTTGCTATGGATCCATGATACAGGGAGAGTTGACCACACAACACCACAAAATGGTCAAAATTTGGGAAAATGCTCCCCTTCGGCAACCTATGTCTACATGTATTGCCAGAAATGGCCCCCTCTCCGGTGGAAAGGGGGCCATTTCTGGTCAAGGCTATGGGGTCGTGATCGAGGCTCTACGAACGTGCGAGCGCGCTTCCGACCATGTCAGAGACGACTTTGAGCATCATGGTGGTGGAATCGTCCCATTCTCGCCCTAAACTCAGGCCAAACGAGATGGCTCCGACGAGCGATTTGTCGCGCTTGAGGGGAAGAACGACGATGGCTTGCGTGCTCTGGGCCTCGAAGAGGTCGCGAGCGCGAGCCGCCGATTCGGGCAGAGTGTGGATATCACCGACAGCGAGGATCTGGCCCTTGTCGAGCGTGTTGACGAGCCAACTAAATTCGGCGGACGAAAGACCCTGCAGGTCGTTGCGAGCGGCAGTGACGCCAACTCCGTTCCACTCGTGGGTCGCGCTGAATGTCGCTCCGTCGGCAGAGAATTCGTACACCAAGGCGCGCTGGGCCTTGAGGAACCCGGCGGTGAGGAACATCAGCTCGTCCACAAGAGCGGAAAGCTGCTCTGGAGTCGCGGCAATCAGCTTAGGCGCGGTGGCTCCGATCAACTCAATGAACTTCTGAGCGTTGCCTTGTTGTTCGGAGTCGTGCAGGGCCTGGGTGACATCGGTGTACTGCCATAGGTGGCCACCCGATCCATCGGGACCGCCAACCGGGATGTAATCGCGCTCCAACACTCGACCATCGGCGAGGCGAACTCGGTCGCCGTGGACGGCACGTCGCTTGTCGACAATCGACCGGACTTGTCGCTCGAAGAGATCGTGGTCCTCAAAGATGTGCTTCTGAGCCGAGAAGGCATCGAGAATGTTCATGCCGACGAAGGCATGGGGCTCGACCGCGATTTCAAATAGTTTGGAGATTCCCGAGTTGCTGTAGAGAATGGTGTGGTTCTCGTCCTCAAACAGGATACCGGTCTTGAGGCTACCGATCAGGGCTTCCAATCGGGAAACAACCGCACTGGTCTGCTGCTCGCTGCGGCGTCGCTCGGCGATTTCGAAGAGGAGGCGCTGATTCTCTTGCGTCAGGCCTCGGGCGTGCTGTTGCAGGACAGTCGCAACAACCTCAGTCCGGCTGGAAGCATTGAATCGCTGAAGAATACGCCGCCAGTAGGTCGCGACGGTTTCCCGGCTGATGCCAAGGCGAGTGGCCATTTGTTTGTCGGTGTAGCCCTGCGCGGCCATGGCCAGCACTTGGTCTTCTCGGGTCGACCCGACAAACGGCAATTCGTAGTCATTGTCAATATTGGTATTCATTAGGCCCACATGAAAGTTTTCTGCGTCTCTTCCCTCATATTACTCTTTTTGGGTAATCGTGCGCAGATTCATTCGGAAATCGGTTTGGATGGCTCGCTGAGGAGCATGTCCACCCCCTCTCCATCCACTTTTTCGTAGATTCCCTTCTCTGCTCTCTTATACGTGGCAAATCCCTTCGACCCGGATTTCGCCAGCAATGGTGCCTTAGAAATCGCGAACGCGGGTCTGCTTACTACTCGACGGACCGCAAGGCCACATGTCGGGCAGTGTTCAAGCGGGGCATCTTTCACGCTTTGGAGAGCCTCCACACGACCGAGACAGATGGCACAATCCCAATCCACCGGCTCATACTCGTACAGGGGCATCAAGAATATTATTCACTACAATCTGCCGAACTCAATCGAAATTCTCAATGAATCGATCATCAACTGCCGAAAGTGTCCCCGCTTGGTGGCTTGGCGCGAGCAAGTGGCGCGAGAAAAACGCGCGGCCTATGCCGACTGGACGTACTGGGGCAAAGCCGTACCGATCTTTGGTGACCATGAATCCTCTCGCCTGATCGTTGGGTTGGCCCCAGCCGCGCACGGGGCAAACCGGACGGGGAGAATGTTTACCGGGGACCGAAGCGGGGACTGGCTCTATCGCGCGCTCTTTCGGGCCGGGGCTGCCTCCCAACCAACGTCCGTTTCTGCCGATGACGGCCTGGTTTTGCGCGGAGTCCTTATCGCGGCGACGTGCCACTGTGCACCACCAGACAACAAGCCCACGCCAGAAGAGGTGACAAACTGTCGACCTTACCTGGAGGAATTACTTGGAACTCGAGATTGGGAGGCAATCCTCTGTCTGGGAAGCATTGCTTGGCTCCATCTACACCGGTGCCTCGGAGTTAAGCCGTTAACCAAATTCGGCCACGGGGCGATCTCGCGCGGACCGCGGGGCGAGCGAATCGTCGGATCCTATCACCCAAGCCAACAAAATACGTTCACGGGAAGACTGACAGAGAGAATGTTGGACGACGCAATTTCCGAGTTTCTCCGGCCGCTATCAAAGCCAGAGTAGCCAAACTTCCCCGGGCCCATGCACTCCCCGCACCATGACGCCTTCAATGTCGGCCGTGCGGCTAGTGCCGGAAATGAACACGGAAGTCCGGTCGGTCAGGGCCGCGATGGCATCCGAGAGCGAAGGGACTTCCTGGTCGCGGCGGGCGAGAACGACGTGAACAGGCGGCACGAGGCTCGCCAAACGCCAGTGGCCGGGTCCAGCGGCGACGGCAATCGTTCCCGTCTCTGCGACCAAAAGCTGGGCGAGAGTCACGCCGACGGCTGCGTCCCAGATTGAGTCGCAGTTCGAGGGCAGCTCGATCCCTCTTGATTGCAGTTCCTGCCGGGCGTCGTCATCGAGCCACACGGAGCGGCCCGCCACGAGGTCGGAGAAATCCGAAACGGTGCCGATCTTTCCGCCGAGAGCAAGGAAGACATCGGCAAAGACGTGGGAACGCGCCCCCGTCCATTCGGTCGGCGGCAAACCTTCTGCGGTGGCATCGGGAAGCGCAGCGAGAATCTTTTCGCGATCCGTCATCGGGAGTTCCACCATTTGCGGAAGTTTCGGCCCTCGATTTCGGGGAGTTCGCGCGATTCGGTCCAGCCTTGCTTGGCCGGGCCACCGGGGGCGAACTTGGCCATCGGTAAAAGCTTGAGTCCCATGCGCCAACCAGCGGGCTGGGTCGCCCCGGCGGCAAACGCCTTCCACGGGATCACTTCCTTGATCACCCCCGCTTGAGTTGCCTCATCGCGAAGCTCAAGCAACATCCGGGGGATGGGAATCTTGACCGGGCAAACCTCTTCGCATGCACCGCACAGTGACGATGCTTTGGCCAATTCACCCAGCTTTTCAATTCCTTCCAGAGCGGGGGCAAGCACGGCTCCGAGCGGACCCGAGTAAACATGGCCATAAGCGTGTCCGCTGGCCTGGCGATACACCGGGCAGACATTGAGGCACGCCCCGCACCGGATGCAGCGGAGGATCTCGCGGTACTTGCCCGCGAGGACCCTCGTGCGGCCATTGTCGAGCAGGATCACGTGGACCTCGCGAGGGCCGTCTTCTTCATCCGAACGTCGGGGACCGGCGATGAAGTGCGTGTAGCTCGTGAGCCTTTGACCTGTGGCTGAGCCAGCAAGGAGGCGCAGGAAAAGCGGGAGGTCAGATTCTCGGGCGAGCAGCTTCTCGATGCCCATCACCGCGATGTGAGTTTCGACGGCCGTGGTCGAAAGGCGGTTGTTCCCTTCGTTCTCAACGAGCACGATCCGCCCAGTTTCGGCTATCGCGAAGTTGACACCGCTGATTCCGATCTTAGCGCTCTCGAACTTCTGGCGCAGATGCAAACGTGCCTGCATGGCGAGCTCTTCGGGCACTTCGCTATACGGGCCGAGGTCCTCGCGGGCAAAGCTGGCCGCGATCTGGCGTCGATTCTTATGGATGATCGGCGTGACGATGTGGCTCGGCGTGTCGTGGTCCACTTGCACGACGAACTCGCCCAAATCCGTCTCCACCGGCGTGAACCCATGCTCCTCAAGGTAGTCGTTGAGGTGGATTTCCTCGGTCGCCATCGACTTGGCCTTCACAACGACCCCGCCCTGCGGTTCGGTCTGGCGGCAAATCTCCAAGATCTTTGCGCGCGCCGATTCGCCGTCGACACACCAATGCACCTGGACGCCGAGGGCAGTGGCCGCAGTTTCGAATTGGAGGAGGAGGGGCTTCAGGCGGTCGAGGACGTCGTCCTTGATCCGGGCCGCTTCGGTCCGGGCGGCTTCAACGTCTTTGAGATCATCCCAGAGAATCTCCTTTCGTGCTTTCGTCTTCTGGACCGAAGCACTGCGAACACTCGCTGTTGTTTCGGGCGAAAGGTTCCGGGCGAACGCCTCAACTTTGGGCCGCTTCAAACCGCAACCTCTTGGCCAAGGGCTTCGGCGAGCAGCTCGACGTAATGAACTGTTCTCAGCGCCAGGTTTTGCCTTTGGATAAGTCCGCGCAGGTGCATCAGGCAGCCCATGTCGCCGCTGGCAATGACTTCGGCCCCGCTGGCCTGGATGTTTCGGATCTTCTCCAATCCCACTTGGGCCGAGATCATTGGGTGGTTCGCACTGAAGGCACCGCCGAAGCCGCAGCACTGCTCCGCCTGTTCGAATGGCAAGAGTTGGACCCCGGGGATGCTGCCGAGGAGCGTCTCCTGTTCGTCCTTTAGGCCAATTCCGCGTCCGTGGCAGGCGCGATGGAACGCGACTTTGAGCTCTTTTTGCTTCGCCGGATGGCCCTCCGGCGGCCAAGACTGGATGCCAAGCTCTTTGACCAAGAACTCCCCGACCTCGAAGCATGGCAGATGACTGTCGTCGGCAAAGATCAGCGGATAGCCCTCGCGGACCATCGCCGCACACGAGCCGCTCGGCGTAATCACCGGAAGCTGTTCGCCACTGAAAAGGGTCTGGCGACAATGGTTGGCCACTTGGCGCGCGGCGGGCCAATCGCCCGAGTTGAATGGCGGCTGGCCGCAACAGGTCTGGTTTGCGTCGAAAACGACCTCGCAGCCGGCCGCCTCCAAGACGCGAACGGTCGCGATACCTACCTCCCCAAAGTAAGCATCGCATAGGCATGTGAGCATCAGCCGAACGCGTCGCGCCATCTGTGGTGTTCTACCCGCCCACAACCGCTGATGACAGCGGGCCTTCTGTACCGCGTGATCTGAGGTTGCCGGGTACCTTGTCGCCATGGCCTCGTTTCCTGGCGATGATGTTCCGATCTCTGAGTCAATCCGCCAACAGTTGAACCAGAAAGACGTGAAGAAGGCGATGGGATGCGGGAAGTTCATCCTCTACTTTTTGGTCGTCCTTACTGTGCTACTCGCTGTGGTCACGCCATATACAGAGTGGCTCTGGTTCCTGCACGACGCCAGGCAACCAATGGTGTTCACCCTCGGCTACCAGGCCCGCGGGACACTCTTCACCATCGCCTTCGCGCTAAGCATCTTCATTTTCTACTTCAGCATTCGTCAGGCCTTTCGCCTGAGTGCGGTCTATTTGCGTCGTCCCGAAAACTTGAGCCAGAAATTGCTCTCCGACGCTCTCGACTGGTTCCGCACGCGCGGCGAGTTTGTTTCCAAGATCGTCGCTTTCGTCTTCTCGTTCATGCTCGCATCAGGCTTCTCGAACAACTGGATGCTGTTCCTGATGTCGCGAAACACGATTGAGTTTGGCAAAAAGGACCCCAACTACGGCCTCGATCTCGGCTTCTTCGTGTTCCAGCTTCCCTTCTTGCGGGAGCTTGCCTCGTTTGCGGTCTGGCTGATGCTTCTGACAACGGGTCTCACCCTCGCCGCCTATGTTGGCCTCCAGGTCTTGGCGTCGCTGGCAAAGATCGAACTCAACCGCCCGCAAGTCAGAGTCCACTTGAACTTGCTCTTTGGCCTTCTTCTCATCACCGTGGGCGCAAAGATCTGGCTCACGAGGTACGAGATCGGCCTCATCGAAGGCACTCAGTTCACCGGAGGTGGCGCGGCGGCTCAGTTTGAACTCGCCGTGCGTCAGGTCGCTGCTATCGGTTTTGGGCTAGTTGGGTTGGCGACCCTGATCCGAATCAAGGCAGCCGAAAACTATCGCCTTTCCGGCCTCGGTGCCCTGGTCATTTCGCTGGGCTACCTGCTCGTCGGCGGTATGGGCGCCACGATCGTTCAGCGCGTGTTTGTCGATCCCGACCGACTGGGCAAGGAACGCCCGTATGCCGAGCGAGCCATTGACATGACGCGCTTTGCCTATGGGCTCGACAAGATCAGTGTCAAGGATTTTGCCGTCAAGAAGGGACTTTCCCCCGCTCAGATGACCGAGAGTGCGCCGACCTTGGAGAGCATGCGGCTGTGGGACCCCGAGGTCCTTCGCGCGGCCCTGGAGCGCCTGCAGAGTCCGAAGAATTACTATGCCTTCAATGATGTCGATATTGACCGGTACGTGATCAATGGCAAGCGCCGCTCGGTCATGCTGTCCCCGCGCGATATCAAACTGGACGGCCTCGACCCGGCGGCACAGAACTGGACGAATCTGCGGCTCCGCTACACCCATGGCTATGGAGTGGCGATGTCGCTCGTCAACGACGCCACCGCCGAAGGCGAACCCGTGCTGATCGGGCGCGGCATCCCCCAAATCCTCCCGGCCGAGATCAAGCTGGACCAACCCCGGATTTACTTCAGCGACACTCGCGACGACTTTGGCTCGCCGGTGGACGATTACGCGCTAGTCAACACCAACGAGGAGGAGTTCAGCTATCCGACCGAAAACGGCTCAGCGACGCACCGTTGGACAGGCGACCGTGGCGTGCCCATCGGCGGTCCGCTCTCGCGCATCGCATTCAGCCTTGCGCTCGGCGACCGCACCCTGCTCTTCGCGGGCAACATTACTAGCAACTCGAAGCTGCTCATCAAGCGAAACGTGATGGACCGGGCGCGGGCCATCTATCCGTTCCTGTCGTTTGATCGCGACCCCTACATCGTCCTCCTAGGCGGCCGCATCGTGTGGGTGCTCGATGGCTACACGACTTCGGACATGATCCCGTATTCGGCCCGCATGGAGGGACCGAACCGGCTGAACTACATCCGCAACTCGGCCAAGATCACCATTGACGCCTACACTGGCGAGTGCAGGGCCTTCGCCGTGGACGATCAGGAACCGATCCTGCAAGCCTATTCGCGCATCTATCCCGGCCTGATCCGCCCCCTTTCGGAACTGCCGCCGGGTCTGGCCGAGCACTTCCGCTATGCCGAAGACCTCTTCAAGCTTCAGTGCTTCCAGCTGACGCAGTATCACGTCACTGATCCCGTCGCATTCCTCAGCAACTCGGAAGCCTGGCAGCTGCCCATCGAGCAGGGCCTCGACCGTCGCCGCGCCTTGATGCGGCCCTACTACGTGACGATCCAGGTTCCCGGCAACCCCGAACCCGAGTTCATGCTGATCCTGCCCTTCACCCCGAACGGCAAACCGAACATGAGCGGCTGGCTGGGCGCCCACTGCGACCCGAAAAAGTACGGCGAACTCACTCTGTTCCGATTCAGTACCGGTGTGCCCGTCGATGGTCCCGAGGTGATGGAAACCAACTTCAACAGCTGGCCCGAGGTCTCGAACATCAACCGGCAGTACCAAAACGACCAAAGCGAGATCGTCCTCGGCAACCTCTTGGTGGTCCCGATTGGCCAGAACGTCCTCTATGCCGAGCCAATGTTCTTGCGAAGCAAGACCGCTGGCCTCCAAGCTCGCCCGAGACTCTTCAAGGTGATCCTTTCGATGGACGAACGCATCGTCGTCGGCAACACCTACAATGAGGCCCTGACCAAGCTCTTCGGCGGCGGCAGCACCGTGCCAAGCGAGACTCGCGAGCCGGTGGTTGATTCCACGAAACAAGGTGACTCGCTGGAACAAAAGCTGCGTGCGACCCTTCAGCTATTTGATGACGCCGATGCCGCCCTTCGCCAAGGTGATTTTGCCGGGTTCGGGACGCTACAAAAGAAGGCCAAAGCTCAGCTAAAGGCAATTCTGGGACGTGATATGCCCGTAACGGTGCCAGCAGTCAAGGGAACCGTGCCAAACTAAGGTCATTGGTTGCCGAAAAGCAGCCGGATGTTTTATTGATGCAATATTTCTTCACGCTTGAAACGAGCCTTCGTCGAGTGAACCTGCAGCCAACTGGCATCTGATCCAGCAAAATGCGCGTCCATATTCGGCATGAATCATTTCGTCTCTCGCGTCCGGGCGGACGTTGGGAAGAGAGCAAGGCGGAGGTCGCCATCGTCGGCCTTGGCCTCATTGGTGGTTCCATCGGCCTCGGCCTCCAGGATTTTGGCTACCAGGTCGGTGGCTACGATGTTGACCCCCAAGTCCTAGAGACGGCGATAGAGCGTGACGCCGTCAACGGCATCTTCGACAACCTCGAAGAAGTCGTCGAGGCCGACACGATCTTCATCGCGGTTCCGCCCGCCCACGTCCTCCCGATCCTGCGCGAGATCAAGCCTTTTCTCCGCCCCGAGACGGTCGTCACCGACTGCGCGAGCGTGAAGGCCGACATCGTCGAGGCCGTGCATGCCGAGTTCCCCGAACTCGCCCCCCGGTTTGTCGGCGGCCACCCGATGGCGGGCAAACATGTGGGGGGAATTCAAAATGCCGCTTGGAATCTATTCGAGAATGCCGCGTGGGTGTTGACTCCCGACGCCGGAACCGACCGCCAAGCCGTGAGCCGCATCAACCAGTTGGTTTGTGGCCTTGGGGCGCAGGTCTACCATATGGCGCCCGACGAACATGACCGTCACGTGGCCCTGCTGAGCCACGTCCCCCACATCCTCGCCGCCCAACTTGTTCAGACTTCGCAAGGGCTGGCGTATCCGCAGGTTGCCGGTGGCTCTTGGCGCGATCTCACCCGGGTGGCGGGCTCCGACCCGGCCCTGTGGACCCAGATCGTCATGAACAATCGCGCCGCGATTGCCGATTCGTTGCGGGCCCTTGCCGACGAGTTGGCGGGCTTTGCCATCCTCGTCGAGGACGGCGACAAGGAAAACGTCGAGTGGTTCTTCAACGCCGCCCGCGAATCCAAGCGGAGGCAGCGAGAAGATTGATCCTTACCATCGAACCCATTGCCGCCATCGATGGCGAGCTCCGGCCGCCCAGCGACAAATCGCTGACCCACCGCGCGTTCATGTTTGGAGCCATTGCTTCTTCGCCGTCGATTGTGCGAAAACCGCTCTTGGGTGAGGATTGCGAATCGACCCTGTCCTGCTTGCAGGCTTTGGGGCTAAAGATTGAGCGTGGCGTTGAGGGAATTCGACTTTTCCCCACCGCGGAATGGACTCAGCCCACCGAAGCCTTGGATTGTGGGAACAGTGGCACCACGTTGCGGCTTCTCAGCGGCTTGATCGCCTCCCGACCGTTGGATGTCGTGATGTTTGGCGATGCTTCGCTCTCAAAGCGACCCATGGGACGCATCGCCGCCCCCCTCGCCCTCTTGGGGGCAACCATGCAATCGGCGACCGGACAAGAGGGGCCTCTGAAGCCGCCGGTCCGCTTGATCGGTGGTTCGCTGACCGGCATCGACTATGTTTCGCCCGTCGCCAGCGCCCAGATCAAGAGTTGTGCCCTCCTCGCCGGTCTGCGAGCTTCGGGCACCACTCGCGTGAAGGAACCCAGCCTAAGCCGCGACCACACCGAGCGGATGCTTCGCGCAGTGGGCGTGGATGTGCGCTCCGGTGAGTGGGTCGAGGTGGATGGCGGCCAAGTGCCGACCGGGTTCGATTTCACGGTCCCGGCCGATATCTCCAGCGCGGCATTCTTCATGGTCGCGGCCGCCATCGCCCCCCGGGGCCGAGTTGTCCTTCGGGAGGTCGGCGTGAACCCGACGCGGACGGGAATTCTTGATGTCTTCGCCCAGTGCGGAATCCCATGCATCGCCAGTCCGCTCAAAGATGAGCTCGGCGAGCCGGTGGCGGATATCGAAGTCCGGTCTTCGCTTGCCTACCGACCCTTTGAGATTTCGGGCGATCTCGTGCCGAGGCTGATCGATGAGATCCCCGTCCTTGCCGTGCTCGCGACGCAATGCGAGGGAACGAGCGTGATCC
>JBMOJD010000075.1:0-17180 GCA_049317025.1 Fimbriimonas sp.
TCGTTGGCCATGGCGCAAGACCGGGCGACGTCGTAATCGTACGGGCGGACATCCTCGATCCGCCGGTCGCGAGCTTGCGATGAGCGCACCACCACGAGGAAGAGCGCCCCAAAACCCACACAAAACGCGAGGATTGCCCCAGGGATTTTGGCCATAGCCAGACTCAGTGGGACTATTCTACAACTGATTCCTACGAACCGCGGCTAACTTTCGCACGCTCATCCCGCGCGGTCTGCTTGATCTCGTTCCACGGGAAAGCTCGGCTGCCCGCGTACGGGTGGTTCGGCAAGCCGGTGCCGAGGATGAGGGCCCGGCGAGGAATGTTTGATGTGTTTGGACCGGCGAAGTGGGCGGTGCGGTTGCGGTGGATGGTGATGCCTCCTGCCGGGAGTGGACAGGCAACCGCGTCTTTCACAAGGTCGAGATTGACCATTTCCAGGCCATGAACTCGCACATCGCCACCGATAGGGCGATGCTCTTGGACGTCCCACTCGTGACTTCCCGGCATGAACCACAGGCAACCGTTCTCGATGGTGGCTTCCTGAAGCGGCATCCAGATCGAGGCATTTTGGTATTGCCACGCGGGGTCCCAATACGCCTCGTCTTGATGCCAGGGCGTCGCTGCGCCCATTCCGGCGGGCTTGAAGATGGCATGGGCCACGCCCGCGCCCGCAGTTGGCCCGAAGAGTTGGCGGGCGATATGGCCGATGGTTTTCAGATACTCGCCATCGTTGAGCTCGGGGGCGTATTGGGTCGGGTTCAGGATTTGGGGGAGGCTGGCCTCTTTGCCTTCTTCGTCCGACCCGGCGAGGTCGAACTGGTCGCCCCTATCGCGTCCGGCCCGTTCGGCGAAAATCCGGTCGTAAACGACCCGCATCCACTCCAGTTCTTCGTCGGTGGTGACCGGTGTCGGGATGGCGAGGAAGCCATTCAGGTGAAAGAAGAGGATCTGCTCGGCGGTGAGTTCCATGGATTCGTCCAGCGCAAGTTTAGCCAAAAAAGAGCCACCGGATACCCGGTGACTCTTTTTCCTATGGGCGAATCTTGGGACGCGTCCTTACTTGGCCTTGAAGCCAGGAAGCAATCGACCCTTGAAATAGCCATCCGGAGTGGCGCAATGTCGGCGATGAAATGGCTCGCTGCCGACTTGCTTGGTGGCTTCAATCTCGGGAAGCGTGGCCGTGTAGTTCGTTCGGCGCAGGGCCGTTCGCTGGTGACTGTGCCTTCGTTTTGGATTTGGCATTTACTTCTTCTCCCGGTGCAAGGTGTGCTTGCGCAGTCGGGGGTTGTATTTCATGAGTTCCAAGCGCTCGGTTGTGTTGCGCTTGTTTTTCTGAGTCGTGTAATAGTTCTTACCGTCCTCAGTGCAGACAATTCGGATGATTTCGCGGACTTCGCCCTTTTTCTTCGCCATAGCGACCTCCTGCCACGCAGGACCCACTATGATGCACTATTTTCGGGCAGGAAAGCAAGACGGATTTGGACGGCGAAAAGGAGCTTGGATTTTGGGTCAGATGCCAAGGGTCGCGAGGTCGCGGATTGATAGAACTCGCACCTTCTCGGTGAGAGTGTAGCTCTCCTTGCCCGGGTAGACGACGGTTAGGTCATCGAGTTGGAGGTCTTCCAAGGCCGAAGCCATGGACTTGGTCATGCGAGGGGCATCGCCAAACTTCACTTCGAAGCCGCGTTTGCGTCCATCTTTGTGCACGAGCAAGTCTAGTTCGGCCCCATTGTGCGTTCGCCAGAAGAAGCAGGATTCGGACGGGACTTCGAGGGCAGCAATGATCGCTTCCAGCGCAAAGCCCTCCCAGGAGGCACCCAGTTTGGGATGGTTCAAGAGCTGATCTCGGTCGTCGACGGCAAGGAGCCGGTGGAAAAGTCCGCTGTCGCGAAGAAAAATCTTCGGGGACTTCACCTGACGCTTGCCAATGTTCTCGTACCAAGGCAGAAGTCGGCGGATCATGAAGGAACCCTCCAAGATATCGAGGGCGCTTTGGACATTTCGTACGGAAAGCGACATGGACTGGGCGATCTCGGCCGCATTCCAGATTTGGCCGTGATAGTGGGCCAGCATGGTCCAGAATCGCCGTGCCTCGAGGGGGTTAAGGCGCATTCCGAGGGCGGGCAGGTCCCGCTCCACGTAAGTTCGAACGTAGTTTTCGCGCCAAAGGACGCTGGCGGCTTCGGATCGGGCCAGGAAACTTCGCGGAAACCCACCCCTGACCCACAGGGTATCGAGCGCTTCGGGGCCGACTTCTTGGAGGCCAAAGGGAGTCAGTTCGATGTAACCGACCCGCCCAGCGAGAGTCTGCGAGCTTTGTCGGATTAGGTCTGGTGATGCGCTTCCCAAGACGAGGAACTGGGTGTCGTTTGGCGGACGATCTACGAGGACCCTGAGAGTGGAGAACAACTCGGGAGCAAGCTGAATCTCGTCGATAACAACTAGGCCCTTTAGGCTTTCTAAAGCGGCAAATGGTGCGCTGAGGCGAGCACGCGACACGTCGGATTCGAGGTCGAAGTGGTTCGCGCTGGCGAGGGCTCCACGACTCGATGCGAATGCCCGGGCTAGCGTGGTCTTGCCGCATTGGCGGGGGCCGAGGAGGGCGACGACAGGGAACGTCTCGAAGAAGGCATCGATTTTGGCCGAAAAGTCCCCGCGATCCATGCCCTATTATCCATGAAAATCTTACACTTCGTGCATGAATTTCATGGATGTTTTCAGCTCGACTGTGGTCTGGTGGAGCCCGAATCGCTCAGTCAGACCGGACAAACACAAAGGCAACTTTCGAAAAGTACCGCATTATCCGAAAGTGGTCTTTCGCTTTGTACGGTGTTTTCTGGCCCTCGCAACCTCCCGCTTGACCTGAGCTATCCTTAGGCATGCCGCTGCGAGTGTCCAAACGCGCCGAAGATATGCCTGCCAGCCCGATCCGTCGGTTGGTGCCTTTTGCCGAGGAAGCAGTGGCGCGCGGGACCAAGATTTACCACTTGAACATCGGCCAGCCGGACGTTGAGTCGCCCGCTGAGTTTTGGGCTGGCATTGCGAGCGTCAAACAGAAGGTCTTGGAATATGGCCATTCGGCCGGGCTTCGGGCCTTGCGCGAACGGGCCGCCTTGGCCTATCGCGAGATCGGACTGGAGGTCACGACGGACCAACTTATGGTCACCACGGCAGGCTCGGAGGCGGTGGCTTTTGCCCTCCAGGTCGTTTGCGATGCGGGTGACGAGGTGATCATTCCCGAGCCGATGTACGCGAATTACCTGGGCTTTGCCGAGGCGGCGGGCGTACGGGTTGTCCCCGTAACCACGACCCTGGCTGATGATTTTCGCCTCCCGGGGGCCAGTGCATTCGAGGCAAAGATCACGCCGAAGACGCGGGCGATCATGATCTGCAACCCTGGCAATCCCACCGGGGTCGTCTACACGCGCGACCAGTTGGAGGGTCTGCGCGACCTTGCTGTTCGGCACGGGCTCTTCTTGATCGCCGACGAGGTCTACCGCGAGTTCAGCTACCTCGGTGGACGGCCAGTTTCGGTGCTCGAACTGGAAGGCTTGGATGAGCACGCGATCATGATCGACTCGGTATCGAAGCGATTCTCTCTTTGCGGTGCGCGCATCGGGTTTTTCGTTTCTCGCAATGCCGAGGTCAATGCTGCCGCCCTCAAGTTTGCCCAAGCTCGGTTGTCGCCCCCGACTCTAGAGAGCCTGGGCGTGCTCGCCGCGATGGAGACTCCGACGGAGTACTTTGCGGCGGTCCGAGCGGAATACCAGACTCGACGCGACCTCGTGGTGCGACGGCTACGCGCGATTCCTGGCGTGCGATGCCCCCAGATCGACGGCGCCTTCTACGCGACGGTCGAGCTCCCCGTCGACGATGCCGATCACTTTTGTCGATGGCTGTTGGAGTCGTTCTCGCATGAGGGCGAGACGGTGATGCTCGCTCCCGCAAGCGGCTTCTACGCCACGGAGGGCCTGGGTAAGAGCGAGGTTCGCATCGCCTACGTCCTCAATCTGGATTCGCTTGACCGGGCGATGGACTTGTTGGAGCGCGCGCTAACTGCTTACCAAGCTTCTTAGCTCGCGCCCGAGAACTTCGCCGCGGAAGATTTGGGCGTAAAATGCACTGAACCGTTAGACCATGAACACAACTCTCAGTGCCGAGCAGATTGAAATCTATCGCCGTGACGGATACATCGTCCAGCCAGACTTCCTCACCCCCGACGAACTCGATCAATTGCGCCGTGCGGTTGACGAATCGTTGGACGCAATGGGCAAGTTCAAGGTCAATGACCCCGAACTCAACTGGGAGTCGGGCGACAGCTACTACGACAAAGTCTTCACCCAACGCATCAACTTGTGGCGGATCAACGAGACCGTCCGAAGTTTCATGCTTAGCCCCGAATTGGGCCGGATGCTCTGTGATCTCACGGGCGTCGATGGGATGCGCGTCTGGCACGACCAGGCCCTCATCAAGGAGCCCTTCGCCAACCCGACCGGCTGGCACTTGGACGATCCTTATTGGTCGTTCTACTCTCGCGATGCAGTCTCTATTTGGATCGCGCTTGACGATGCCACGTTGTCGAATGGTTGCCTCTACTTCATCCCTGGCAGTCACCATCTGGCGCGATTCGACAACATCGGCATCGGCAGCGACCTTGGCGGCTTGTTCGATCTGTATCCTGAGATGCTCGAGACTCCGACCGTCCCGGTTCAGATCAAGGCGGGATCGTGCAGTTTTCATAACGGGCTGTGTGCCCACGGGGCGGGTGCGAACATGACGGCCGGTCGGCGAAGGGCCATGACGTGTGCCTACATGCCCGACGGCAGCACCTTCAATGGCAACCCGAATATCCTGCCGGATTCGTACCTGAGGACCCTGAAGGTGGGTGACTTACTTAACGATGACGCTAGAAATCCGCTCATCTATCGGAAGTAACCAACCCTCGCACTAGGCCGTCTAGGGTCTTGCATGCGAACTCTCCTGGTGCAAAGTCCTTTTGGAACGCGAACGTTCCTGTCCCTTTTGGCCCTGCTCTCCCTGGTGGCCCCAGCCCTTGGCCAAGGGTCCGCTTCGGCGGCAGGCGCGGGCGGTGGCTTCGGAGGAGGGGGCTTTGGGGGCCAAGGTGGCGGCACGGGCGGGGCTGGCGGCGGGCGAGCGAGTGCCGACAGCAACGAACAGTTGTCGCAGAACCGACCGGAGAGCGACAACGGCCAGGGCTTGTGGACTTTCAAAAAGGCGATCCTGACCCCGGGCGACCGAGTCGAGTTCAAATTCAAGCTCGAAAAGGGCGAAGTCTTGCTGGCCTCGGTTGCGAGCGACTCGTTCGACCCCGCTCTATCTGTTGAGCTTGGCGGGAAGGTTTTGCAGAAGAACGACGACCGGTCCGAGGGGGACCAATCGCCGTTTCTCAACTTTCGGGCGCCAGAAAAGGGCGAATACCTGCTGAAGATTTTGAGCTATCGGTCGGTCGCGGGCGGCCAGTTCATGGCCAGATTCCGGGTCATCACGCCGCTCGATTTTGAACTTAGCAGCGGAAAGGCTCAGGCGAGCCCCGGAGAAGCGGACCGCCGACCCCAGCGACTAGTGGCCCGCCTCCGTCTCACCAAGGACAACGCCTATGACTTGCGCGGTATCGGACCCAATTCCAACGCGATCTACCAGTCCCAGGTCATCAGAATCATCGGGCCAACCGGCGTCGAGAGCCAAGATTTCGAACGTATCCCGACCAATGGCCCCAACCTCATTCAGGCCAAAAGCGATGGCGATTACTTGATCGAATACAACTGGGGATCGCCTGAGCAAGTTGTGGGCGACTTTCGGCTCGCCCCTCGAATCCCGATTGCGAAAGCTGGCGTCGTGGAGGTCCCTCTCATCGCCAACGGGCGAGCCATCGTGGAATGGCCGGTAAAGAAGGGCGATATCATCCAGACGACGGTGATTGGCCCGGGTAGTGATTTTTCGGTTTCGGTTGGGCCAACTCTGGAGAATGACGGGGAGAGCGCGGTGATGCCTGGCTGGTGCGCCTTCCGTACGAACGTCGATTCTCGCGCTGATATCGTCCGCTCATTCACTCAAGATGGAACGGTCCGCTTGGTGGTCTCTTCGAACCAAGTTCAGAAGGTGAAGGTCACGAACTCGGACAAGATTCCCGAGTGGGAGCCGGGCGTGCCGATTGAGCGCCAGCTGAATATCGGTGACGCGCCGATCTTTTTGTTCACTTCGACCAAGTCCGAGTTGGTTCGGGTGGCGGCGGTGAGCACCACCTTCCTGCCCCAACTCGAAATTCTGCGCCTCGACGGCCAACCGGCCAATACTTTGTTCAACCGTCTCTCCAAGCGAGTTGGTGACGACCTCTACTTCCCCAATGCCGACCGGTTCCTCATTCGGTTCTCGTGCGGCGGGAACGGTGGCTCGGGACAGTACACGCTGACGCGCGAAACCCTCGGGGCGGCCAGCTACAAGCTCGGCGAACCGGCCCAAGCCGTGCTGGGCGGGCAGGCGCTGGCCCTATTCGAAGTGAAATTGGAGCAAGGCAAGCGTTACGAACTGGTCGTGACCGACCCCTTTGGTTCCGTTCAAGTGGACCTGCTGGATGCCGAGGGAACGTTCCTCCCCCAGCAAACGGTCGCCTTCTCTCGCGTTGGTTTGCGTTACTTCCAACCTGTGCGGTCGGGTGTTCATCGGCTTTGGTTCCGCCGTCCGGGCAGCGCCACCTACAAGTTCATTCTGCGCGAGTACGTCGAGCCTTCGGTTGACGGCGGCTAGACCGACTCGCCTTCGGCGGGCACTTCATCTCGCACTTCATCTCGCCATGAGTGAGTGGGCAGCCAGCCGACTTCGCGCTGAATTCGTGAGCAATCGACGCACGAACCGAACTCAGGGAGGTCAGCGGCGACCTCGACCTGAGGGCCGAAGTGGCGGGCGATGGCCTCCCGAGTGGGAATGTCGATCATGGTGTCGGCAGCCGCGACCATGTAAACCCGCTTGCCAGGAATATCGGCTTGCAAACAGGCGCGGACCGAGCTGGCCACATCGCGGACATCGATGTAAGACCAAAGAGTGGTGTGGCCCGCCATCAGGTTGTCTTTGTTTTTGCGAATCCTCTCGTAATCTGGGGGCAGCAGGACCCAGTTCAGGCGCAGGCTTGCAAGTTGGATCTCGGGGTGAGCGGCGACAATCGAGGCCCCGATGACTTCGCCGACGAACTTGCTCAGAGCATAGGCGTTGGGCGGGGGCGTGCGATCTTCCTCGGCAAAGGGAACCCAAAGCGGGGCGGTCTTGGTGGACGACCACCCGCTCGCCATTTCGCTGCTTGCGTAGACGATCTTCTTGATTCCTAAATCTGCTGCCGCCTGCATCACATTGAAGGCGGCCAGTACGTTGGTTTGGAAGACCTCGTGGCGCGGGTTGCCGTATGGTGCGGGGTTGGCGGCGAGGTGCACGACGGCATCGGGCCGGACTTGGGCGAGGGCATCGTAGACCTGGGCCGCCTTTGTGGCGTCCACCTTCATGAAGGGCGAAACCCACTCGTTCGGATGGCGGAGGTCGAAATTGTGGACGGAGTGGCCGTTGTCGCGGAGATCCCTCAGAACGAACATCCCCACCCTTCCTGAACCACCTGTCACCGCAACCTTCATGCCCTCATTGTGCCCACTTCAGCGGGCGCAAAACACTCCTGCTTGACGGATGATGGATTCGTACATCAGGATGGAAGACGTGAATGCGAATTCTCTCGGCGATTTGATGCGGAAGCAGGCCCAGTCGGCTCCGCGAGCGGTGGCGATGATGGCACCCGAAGGCAAGGGCTTCCGGGAGATCAGCTACAAAGAACTTTGGTCCATTCTGCGTCATTACGCCTCCTACCTGCGCAAGCTTGGAATCCAGCGTGGTCAGCGCGTTGCGATCATCTCGGAGAACTGCGTGGAATGGGCGATGCTCGACTGGTCCTGCCAGTCTCTGGGCATTGCCACGGTCCCTGTCTACCCAACCCTCACGCCCGACAGTGTTCACTACATTGTCGAGAATTGCGACGCGCAGCTCATTGTCGGGACCGAGGATCAGCTCGCCAAAGTGGCAAGCAATCCTCGCCGAAAGATCGTTCTCCGCGGCGCACCTGAGTCGCTGAGCGAACTCGCTTTGGCCGAGACCGACCTGATCAGCGAAGAAGACTGGAATCGGGAGATCGACGACACCAAGCCCCGTGACCTCGCGACCATCATCTATACCAGCGGGACCACCGGCGACCCCAAGGGCGCGATGCTTTGCCATCTGAACTTCCTCCACGTCTGCGAGGAGTTCGAGGTCTTCTTCCGGTTCGATTTCCCCTTGCGCACGGTGGCGTTCTTGCCGATGTCGCACATCTTCGAGCGCATCGTCCAGTGCGTGGTTTACTCGCGCGCCGGTTGCGTCGCCTACTCCAAGAACCTGATGACCTTGGCCAACGACATGCAGACCGTGAAACCCACGCTGCTGGCCGCCGTCCCCCGCTTCCTGGAGAATCTGCGCGATAAGGTCCTGGATGGCGTCGCCAAGCAATCTCCGGTGAAGCAAACCATCTTCCGACTTGGGTTGGAGCAGGGCCTGCGCGCGCGGACCGGGAAGTTTGCCCCGCTCGCGGGCGTCTTGGATAAGCTCGTGGGGGCCAAGGTCCGCGAGCGGACGGGAGGCGAGATTCGATTCATCATCTCCGGCGGTGCTGCACTCGCCCCCCACGTGGCCGAATTCTTCATGGGCGTCGGGCTCACGGTCCTTCAGGGTTACGGTCTGACCGAGACCACCGGCGGAAGCGTGGTGAACCACCCGACCCGGAACAAGTATTGGACTGTCGGTGAGCCCCTCGGGCTCGACCTCAAGCTGGCCGAAGATGGCGAAATCCTCCTTCGCGGCGACGGGATCATGCTTGGCTACTTCAACATGCCCGAGGAAACTGCCAAGGCGATTGATCCCGATGGCTGGTTCCATACCGGTGACATTGGCGCGATGGACGGCAAGCAGCTCAAGATCACGGACCGGAAGAAGGACATCCTCGTGCTCGCCAACGGCAAGAACATTGCTCCCCAGCCCATCGAGAACAAACTCAAAGGCTCGGATTACATTCAGGAAGCTGTGTTGCTTGGTGACGGCATGGACTACGTCTGCGCCCTCATCATCCCCCGATTTGATCAGGTGAAGACGCTGCTTGGCTCCAAGGGGATCAAGCCGCCCGCTACCGATGCCGAACTGATCGATGTGGCCGAGGTCAAAGAGCTTCTGCAAAACGAGATCCGCGCGGTCAACAAGGGTCTGGCGAACTTTGAGACCGTGAAGAAGCACACCTTGCTGGCGCGTGCGTTCACCATCGATTCGGGTGAGTTGACGCCCAGCGGCAAAGTAAAGCGAAAAGTGATCCGCGAGCGTTACGCCGCCGAGATCGACGCGATGAAGTAGATGATCGTCCCGAACTTTATCCCCGGCCCGGAAGAGGTCGCCGCGAACGTCTCGATGGAGCCCTACGGGTTGCGGGTGGCGTTCATCCGCCGGGTGATGTTGTTGCACTTCGGCAGTGCTGGGATCGTGGCGGTGCTGATGCAGCTTCCTTTTCCTGCGGTCGGAACCCGTTTGGCCGGGTTCGCGCTTGCCTTGGTTCTTGTCGTCCTCGCCGTCCAACGGATTTTGCAGCGGGGTGGCCGCAGCGAAGCTTCGGTGGCTTCTGCCTGCTTGGTGGTGTTGTTGCCCGCGGTGGCTTGGTTTGTGCACGAGATTCGGTACACGGGAATCCCGATTTGGGCCCCGGCGGTCGGCCTGGGGGCGATGCTGCTGTACACCTTACTTTGTGGTCGCGACTTCAGCTTTGTGGGCTGTTTCAGCCTCGCCTTGGTCGTTTCCAGCGTCGCGATCGCCCTGCTTTGCCGGACCCATCAACTCACGGGGTGGACGTCGGGGCGTGCCCTCACCCTAAATGCGGCCGCGTTGCTGTTCTGGACCTACGACCTTGGCTACCTGATGGCGCGGCGTCGTCGCGGCGAGGAGCTGGCCGCGGTGACCGACCTCTATCGCGACGTCCTCAACGTTTTCGGCTATATTCCCCGTGTGATCTTGCATTGGCGACGCCATCGCATTTGGTCCCGTCCGGATGGGTGGCACGCCAAATGATTCGTGTGATTTGCTTTGTTCGTCCCCACCGCCTGGAGGCGGTGAAATCCGCGATTGCCGCGTTGGGTGTTTCCGGTCTGACCGTCTGCGAGGTTCGCGGGACCGGCAACTCGCCTGAGGCGCCCGGCTTTTTCAGCGGCGACCCGAACCTCATTGCTTTGCCGATTCGCTCGCGCCTGGAAGTCGTCGCCAGTGCCGAATTTCAGGAGCCGATCATCCAAGCGATCTTGGAACAGGGGCAGACCGGCGAGAGCGGCGACGGCAAGATCTTCGTCGAGCCGATCCTCGACGCCGTCCGCGTTCGCACAGACGAACGCGGAATCGCGGCGATCTAGAGCCTACTTCGACTCGAATTTGAGGCCGGGAACGATGTAGTCGAAGTATCCGAGGAACATCTCGTCGAACGTTTGGTCGCCGAAGAAGACGGTCTTCTTGGGGTCGGGGTTCGCCGGGTTCTTGTCGCTGTTGTCGTACCACGCGCTGTAGTGCAACTCTGATCCGGCTGCGACCTTGATGGGCTTGCGATACAGGTAGGCCAGCTGCCAGTTGAAGTCATAGCGCGGAATGTCGAGCAAGGTTGACTTCGCGCCTTTGGCGTCGATCAGTTCGTACTTAGCCGCCTTGCCCCGTACATGCATGTGGGGCAGGTACGAGAGAACCTCGATGTCGAGGGGGACTTTCACCCGATGGGTAACCAGATGGTTCGGAGCCCCGGGAGGAATCATGAACGTTACCTTCGCTACGCTGGACGTGAAGACTTCGTTTTTCGGCGGCGCTTTCGCGAAGATCAGGCCTATCTTGCTCTGGTCGGTGCTAGCGGTTCCGTTCGGAGTGTAGTGAATCTGGAACTGCAGGGTCGAGCCCGCCGGGATGCGCTTGGCGAGCCCTTCGGTGAACACCTGGGTGCTGTTCCCGGGGACATAGATGCCGAAGTAGGTGGACAGTCCGCCAAAGCCGGTGTCCAGCGGTCCGCCAATTTTGGTTCGCCCGGCGGGGGGGATGATGAAGACCAAGATGTGGTGCACCAGTTTGGTATCGCCAGGCAACACCTCAACCTTCTGAATCCACTTGTCTTCGGTGAACCCGGTCGGAATCTTGACGTACTGGTAGCTCATTGTGCCAGTTGCAGGTATCTGAATTGGGTCCGGCATTTGGAGCACGACATCTGGCTTGCCAATCGTCCAACCGGGAACGGCCTCAAACGGCTTGGGTGCCTTCTTCGGGTCTCCCTTCAGGAAGCCCCCATCGATCCAGGCGTTCAGCTTGGCCTTCTCGGCGTCGGCGAGCGATCGGTCGTTCTTCCACTCCGAGGTCGCGCCCGGCTTGGTGGCAAACCAGGGCGGCATGATGCCCTTCTCGACCACGTACTTCAGCATCGGGGCGCGCGACTTCACGGCTTCATAGGTGTCGAGCGCAAATGGCGCGGGGCCGCCAGTGCGGTGGCATTCGATGCAGTTCTTCTGGACCAATCGCTCGATGTCTTCGTGATAGGTCGGGGCGGCCTCTTTGACCGGGGGGGCATCCGCCAGCAGGCAACCGGGTGCCCATGTCGCGGCGACCTTCACCGGCGCTCCCGCCAGCGCGGATTCCAATGCACTCACAAGGTACTGATTGCGTGGCTTGGGCAGGTTCGCACCAATGGAATACTGATCGTCGACCGCCCCTCGGTACAGCAGCTTGCCGTTCGAATTCAGGAGGAAAGCCTCGGTCGTGGTCTTGGCTCCGAGGTTTGCTGCCATGTTCGGGCTGTTAAGATAGCTTCCGTTCAAGCCTAGCCGAGCGACTTGGGCCTTCATCTCCTGGGTCGTTTCCGATCCGGCAGGATTCACAAAGACAAATTGGACGCCGCGCTTTGCGTACTGATCCTCAAGGGCGGCCAGGGTCGGCCCGTATCGCATCGTGAGCGGGCAGCTAACTCCCGTGAGTGCAACCACCGTGAACTTCGCCCCCGGCTGGGGAATCCGGACGGAATCTCCGCGCAGCGAAACACCGGTCAGGGGGGCAACGACTCGCCCGATGCCCGCGGTGGCAGGAGATATCGGAACCGCCACCCGACTTGGATCATTTGCGCCAGAAAGGGTGCTTCCGGCGAGGGCGAGGCAAGCGAAGGTGGTCAGCATGGGCAGCTACAGTATGGGCGCTCGATTCCGCGTGTCTGGGTCCATGTTCCCGGAAATGTGGCCCAGATTGCATGTGGGTAACGTATGGACATGCTGGTTGCGAGTTTGCTGGTCACGGCCTTTTCGGCCCAAGTCGTGGTTCGGATTCCCGCCGGGCTCGATGCCCCGCGATCGAAGCAAAGATTGCCGCGACGAAGCGCCGACCGGATCAGACGTTGGAAGTGCGATTCGCCCCCGGCGACTATCGTTTTAGTCGTTCACTCGCTATCAGTGGCAAGAAGATCTCCCTTGTCGGTCAAAAGTCGCGCCTACTGGGTGGCACCGTTGTTCGAGGTTGGCGCCCGGTTCAGGACCCGGCCTTGTTGGCTCGATTGCCCGAGGTCGCCCGTTCGAAGGTCCTGACTTTCGATGCCAAGGGACTCACGCTTGGCGATTTCACGCCCCGAGGGTTCTCTTCGGGGACCTCCAGCAGCCACTCCGAACTCTTTGCCTACGGCCAGCCCATGCGACCGGCGCGCTATCCAAATGTGGATGCACCCGACGGCGGTTGGCTCAAGACTGGCGATGTCGCCGGCCGCTCCTTCCGAGCCACCGACTCACGCCCCGGTGGCTGGAAGAGCCTTGCGAACGTTTGGCTCTATGGTTACTGGATGTACGACTGGGCCGATTCCTATGAGCCGCTGTCGGGCTTCGAGGATGGCAGTGTCAAGATCGGCGAGGGAACTGGCGTCATCAAGGCCTTCGGCCTTGGCAAGGGTCGGCGATTCTTCTATTCGAACGTGCTCGAAGAACTCGATCAGCCTGGCGAGTATTGGCTCGATGCCCGGAACAACACCATCTTGGCTTGGTTACCCCGAGGCACCAAAGAGGTCGTGGTGAGCGATCTTACGGCGCCGATCTTGGCGATCAATCAGGCCGAAGACGTGACCGTCCGCGGTTTCGTCATTGAAGGTGGCCGGACGGATGCGGTAGACATTCGCGATTCTAAGGCGGTCGTCCTCGCGGACTGTGTGATCCGCAATGTGGGCCGAAACGGGGTTGTGATCGAGGGCGGGGCGGGATGCGGAGTCCTTCGCAGCGAAGTGACGGGCGTGGGAGAAAGTGGCGTCACACTCAACGGTGGGGATCGAAGGACCTTAACCGCGAGCGGACACTTCGTCCAAGATTCGAACATTCATCACGTCTCCCGCTGGTGCCGAACCTACCGGCCCGCGGTGAACATGAACGGAGTCGGACAGCGCATCATTGGCAATCGTTTGACCGACCTTCCCCACAACGCGATCCTCTTCGGCGGCAACGACCACCTCATCGAGCGGAACGACGTCCAACGCGCCTGCCAAGAAACCGGCGACGCCGGGGCGTTCTACGTGGGTCGTGACGTCACCACGCGGGGGACGGTGATCCGCTGGAACCGTTTTCGGGGCGTCGATCCCAGGGTCAGCACCGAGGGGAATTTCACCGAGGTGATGAGTGTTTACCTCGATGACTGCCAAGCGGGAATCAGCATCATTGGCAACATCTTTGAATCCAGCGGCACCGCGATCATGCTCGGCGGCGGCCGCGACAACATCGTTGAGGGCAATGTGTTCTTGGGCTGCAAGCCTGCCGTCCACTTCGATGCCCGGGCCCGCGGCTGGGCCAAGGACTACTTTGCCTCGGGCTGGGGAATTCAAGATCGCATCAAGGCAGTGCCCGTCTTGGAATCACCTTGGCGCGAGCGATATCCGCGCCTCTATGCTGACATCCAGTCGGGGGCCGACCTCACGTTCCCGACCGGATGCCGCGCCGTGGGCAATGTGGCTCTCGGCGGCGAGTTCATTCGCTACCTTGATGGCCTGACCGAGAAGGATTGGGACTTCCGCGAGAACGTATTCGAAAAGAGCCCGGGAAATCTGAAGCAAGCGATTGCTCTGCTGCCCAAGCGATTCCAGAACATCCCCGTCGAAAAGATCGGCATCAACTGGCCCTCAACCGGCTCGCCAAAACCCGCTCGATAAGGACCGAGGCAACCAGCAGCAGACCGACCACGATCAGGTTGATCTCGTTCTGCTTCCAGTGCCAGCTGACGAATTCGCGGGTCTGGTGGATGAGGACGAGGCCCAGAACGAGGCCGACGACCTTGCCTTTGCCGCCCTCGATGCTCGCGCCGCCCAAGACGACGGCGGTGATGGCCTCGAGCTCCAAGCCAATCCCCTGGTCCGCCTTGGCTGTGTTGTTGCGGGCCACGAGCAAGGTGGCGGCGACGCCGCTTAGGAGTCCAGCTAGGGCATAGAGCGCGAGCTTGACCCGGGCAACGGGCACCCCGCTGAACCACGCGACTGTCTCTTCGGTGCCAATCGCCACGATCCAACGGCCCCCAATCGTCCGCGAGAGCATGAGTCCCGCCGCCAGGACCAGCACGAAGAAGATCAATGGCGGCACCAGGCCCTGGGCCATGTTGAGGAACTGGGGAGGGTAGCCCGATATTGGCCGCGCGAGGCTGATGCCTTCGGCCACACCTCGAAAGGCCGCCATCGTCGCCAGCGTGACGATCAACGGGTGCACCTTGAGCCGCGAAACAAACCAGCCATTGACCGCACCGAGCCCCGTTCCGACGGCTATCGCGATCATGGCAGCCACCGCCGGGTTGACCCCACGCTCGAACAGGAGCCCGAGCGTGACCGCGGTGAGCGCCACCATCGAACCCACTGACAGATCAATGCCACCACTCACGATGATGAGGAACATCGGGATCGCCACGATCGCCAGCTCCCAAAGATGGGTGGCGAGCAAGGTCTGCGCCCGAACCGTGACAAACCGAGGTTCGGCCCAGGCGGCATAGGCCAGCAGCAACACCAACAAGCCCGCGAGCGCAGCCTCCCGTGAACGAAGCCAAGCCTTCATGTTCGCACTCCCTGGGCCTTCGATTGGCCCCGCCGGAGGTGATCGGCGAGGATCGCCATTAGGATAAAGCCGCCCTGGATCGCGCGTTCCCAATAGGTTGCCGATTCGCCGAGCCGCAAGAAGATCAAAACCGTCGCGACGATTCCGAGCAGAGTCGCCCCGAGCAAGGTCCCCAGAATCGAACCTCGGCCGCCCCGGATGGAAGTTCCTCCGACGATGACCGAAGCCACCGCCACCAGCTCAAAGCCATTGCCGAAACCTGACTCGATGACTTGGAGCTGGGTTGCGCTGAACAAGGTTGCAAGACCAGCGGCGAGGCCCGTAAGACCAAAAGTGAGCATCTGAACCCGGCGGACGGGCATGCCAAACCTTGTTGCCGCTGCCGGATCGCAGCCGAGGGCAAAAGCGCGACGTCCGAACGGAGTCCTCAAAGTGACCCAGGCCGCGAGCAAAGCCACAAGCCCCGCGACCGCGACCACATACGGCACTCCCACAAAGGCCCCAGTGCCGAGCGCGCGGGCAGAAGCTGGCATGTTCTCAATCCACTTGCCCGCCAGGGTCAGCTCGGTCAGGCCGCGCAAAACGGTGAGCATTGCCAGGGTCACGATGATGCTGGGGATGCGAACGTAGGCGACTAATGCGCCATTGATGAGACCAACCACAAGGCCAACCCCAAGGCAGGCTGCTGCCCCAACGCCTATTGGCAAGCCCATGTGGCTGGCGGAACAGACGATTCCGAGAATCGCCGCACAAAAGCCCATTAGGGACCCGACCGAGATGTCGATCTCACGGGCCAGAATGACCAACGTCAAGGCTGAACCCACAATGATGGCGGGGGCGACCTTCACGAGCATGTCGCGCAGGTTGTCGATCGCAACAAAGCTCGGGTTGACGATGGCGGCCCCGATCAGGGTGAGAAATAAAAGGAGCGCGGGGCCAAGCTCCACCGGCAGCGACCGCTTGGCCACCACAGCCTCGGTCTTCGTCCCCACGTCGTCTTTGCCGAAGGCAAGGCTGAGAATTCGCTCCTGGGTGGCGTCCGCGCCACTGACCTCGCCGACCAGTTTGCCCTGGTGCATCACGAGCACCCGGTCAGCGAGGGCCAGGACCTCGGGGAGCTCGGACGAGATCATCAGGACGGCCATCCCTTGGGCGGCGAGGTCGCTGATGAGGGCATGAATCTGGGCCTTGGCCCCAACGTCCACGCCTCGGGTGGGCTCGTCGAGGATCAGAACTTTGGGCTTAGTTGCCAGCCACTTGGCGAGCAGAACCTTTTGCTGGTTGCCGCCCGAAAGGGAGGAAGCGAGGTTGGCGTCATCGGGAGTCTTGATCGAAAGCGACTCCACCGAATTCGCCGACAGACTCGCGAGCGCGGACGCGTCGATCCAGCCGGCTTGGCTTAGCGCAGGCAGATTCGCCAGGCCGATGTTCTCGCGAATACTCAGCGCGAGGTGCAGCCCCTGGTGCTGGCGGTCTTCGGGCACGAAGCCGATGCCCGCCCGAATCGCCTCGCCGGGATGCCCTTGCCCAAGAATATCTCCCCCTACCCGGACCACGCCCGAGCGGGGATCGACACCCGCGATGGCGCGGGCAATCTCAGATCGCCCCGAGCCAATGAGGCCGGCCAGCGCGACAATCTCACCAGCACGGACGCTGAAAGATGCGCCCCCGACATTCTCTACTTCGAGGACAACCTCACCCGGGCGGTTCGCCGTTCGGGTTGTGATGGCGACCTCGCGGCCCACCATCATCTGAATCAGGGAATCGCGGTCCACCTCGGCGGTCGGCAACGTGCCGACGTAGCCGCCGTCGCGCAGGACGGTCACCCGATCTGAGAGGGCAAAGATTTCCTCTAGCCGGTGACTCACGTACAAAATCGAGACCCCGCGCTCGCGGAGGAGGCGAATGACGCGGAATAGCGCCGTGCATTCCCGCTCGGAGAGCGAAGCAGTGGGTTCATCCAGAATCAGAAATCGGCAGTTGGCCGCCGTCGCGCGGGCAATCGCGACCATCTGGCGCTGGGCCAGGCTCATCTCTTCGAGCGG
>JBMOJD010000076.1:0-16306 GCA_049317025.1 Fimbriimonas sp.
CAGGACATCCAGCGTTCCCTCGCACGAATCCTTGATGCCTTGGGCGATTTGCGCCATCAATGGCTGGGGGTCGGGGGTGCCGACGATGACTCCACAATCCACGAGGATACGCGTGGTTCCGCCGTCCTCCCGGCCCAGAGCGATGAGGAAGCAATCCCCGAGTCCCTGGCAGAAGAAGCGAACGGCGATCTCGCCGGGTTTGGCATTCAGTGGTGTGGTGGCCATGGTTACCTCTGGTAGCGGTCGTGGTGCAAAAAGGCGAACGGTTGGTTGGTGATGGCAACTCCGGTGGTGTTCTTTCGTCCCCGTCGGCGGGCCAACTCCCACTCACGGCGGACCGCCCACCGATCTTCGTTGATAATGTTCTTGCGGATCGCAAAACGCAGATCGCCCGTATCGAGGGAAAAGATGAGCGTCGATCCGCCGCGAACGGTGACATAGCCCGGACTCTTGGCAAGCTCAGGGGCTTCGCTAGGATGCACCACTTCGCCATTCTTCAGCGCGGCGCCGATAGAGGCACTCGCCAGCGGCACCAGAGCTTTCTGCTCAAGGCGCATGATGAATTGGCGCAGTTGCTGACCATCCGGACCCACGCGCACGAGCGCCTGGGCAAACGTGATCGCGACATTCACCTTGCCGTTCTTCTGCTTGATCTCGTGGTTGATTCCCATCCAGGCGAGATCTTCTTTCTCGGCCTTCTCGACGAGCGAGTCGTGAAGTTCCGCTTGAAGCAGTCCCACTCGGTAGTAGGCTTCAAATCGATCCAAGTTGTTGGCCGTGACATTACCGCCGTTTCTGATGATGATCCCAGCCGCTTCTTCCGTCCACTTGATGCGCCGGGTCGAATCTGTTCGCCACCTCACACTATCTTCGCCCAGTCCCGAAACCGAATTCGGGTAGATGCCCGACTCGCGAAAGGCCTGGATAAACGCCATGCGGTAGTGCCCGGTATCGTTCGGAACAATGTCCATGTCCGCCGTGATCAGGCCCCGCAGGTAGTCGCCGAACGTCAGGTCTTGGGGCGTGACATAGTCGAGCGCGCGAACGCACATGGTCAGCACGTGCCGCGCGCTGGTGACCGCCTCATCCGCCAGCCGCGAGACGAGGTCGGGCGAAAGCTCGCCCTCAGCGAGGATGCCGCTGCCATTGCTGGCGATGCGGCGCAGGTCCGCCGTCCGACGCTCGAAGATGTAGTTGAACGCCAAGTAGACGGCCTTGGCAAGCAGGTTCCCCCGAGCGTGGGGCTCAAGGGTCGTGTCCATGCTATCGACATTGGTTTCGCCCGTCGCCGAGCGAAGGGCGCGCTCCTTGCCCGTCGCAAGCCCGAACTGCATGGCCAAATTGCCCAACAGAGTGCCATCCTTACCCAGGTTGCCCCGGTTCCGGGCGATCTCGCTTCGAACCACACCCGGGATCGTGAAGTGCGAAAAGATCGCCACGATATCGGCGAAACCTTCGTGGAAGGCGAGCATGTCGTCGTTGGTCGGCATCACCAATTTGGGATACATGCCATCGAGGAGTGCGTGGGTTACTTCGTGCGAGACAACGTCATGCGAGAGGCAAGTAAACACCATACCTCCGGGGAGATATCGTTCGCTTTTCTTCGAAGGAGCAGCAAAATATCCGAACAAGAGCGCACGACGGCTTGGGTCGTAGTAGGCATTCTTCTGCCGAAATGCATGGGGATAGATTCGCAGCCGACGAACATAGCCATGCTCAAGCTCGACCTTCTCTTTCTTGGCATCCGAGAGCGTGCGGTAGAGAATGGTCTTGTCGCCATCCTTGTGGGTGGTTGACCAAAAGTCGATAGCTTTCTTGGAGGTTGCCATCCGGGATTGCCACACGGCTCCCCGGCCAAGGGCGTTCTCGAAAAGCTGAATAGTGTGCATGGCCGAGGCATAAACCATCTGCTGATGGAACATCGGGTTGCCTTCGGAGGGCGCAAGCCCCTCGGTCGCCAGAAGACGGGGATCGTCCAAGTCAACGGGCTGATAGATTGCATTGGCCTGGGGGTCAACATCAACAACCTCAATGTATTCGCCCACCGGGCCCGGCTTAAGCTTTTCCCAGGGAACGCTGATCGTCACTTGACCAAGATCAGACGTATCGAGATCGTAGGCAACCGCAGGGTCAAACGCGAATATTCTCAGCTTGCGTTCATGCGGATCAGGGGCGCGAAATGGGTGCCAATGCATGTATTTACCTGCCAACCTTTATCTGGTTCGATTATATACTGAATATGTGAGCAATCCCCAATCAAAGTATGTGATCGACACCAGTGATGGACTTCTGACCGATGCCTTTGGTGACAACGTCGAGGAGATCTTCAGCAATCTTCGTCCCGAGGTCCCTTTGGTGGTCTTCTTCCATGGGGCATTGGTGGATCGACCGGTGGGATTGAAGTATGCCGATGACCTGCGCCAGGTTTTCGCCGATCGCGGTGACCATATCGCTTACGTCTATGACTCGGACGTCATGCGCGAACTCCTCAAGGCCTCGGCCGAGCTCCTCTCGCGAAACCTGGTCGCCCAGATTCTCAGCAAAGTCAGCGGTGCGATCGGCGGTGCGCTGACTCCAGTGTTCGGGATGGAGGCGCAAGATCCCGAAGAGCAACTCAAGGCCGAAATCGAACAGGACGGTGTCATCCGCGAGGAACTGAAAGCGTTCGTCCGCAACGACCGCGCCGCGATCGCCTTCTCCGCTCTCGAAGGCGAGGCGCCCCTGAGCCCCGAAGACTCGATCCGCGCACGTGTTGATGCCAGCATTGCCGCCGCGTTGACGCCCGAAGATGCCCCCCGAAACGGGCTTGGATTCGGAATTGCCCTCGATTGGCGCGCTCTTCTCGGCCAGGCAGCTCTGCGAGCGGTCGCGATCTATCGCGCGGTGCGTGCCCGCCAAGATGCCGGACGCGACCATGGCCTGCCCCAAACGGTCATCGAAGAGGTCGTCCGTGCCTTCGTCCTCGTGCCCCAGATCTGGTCCACGATCAAGGCCGAGGTCGGAACTTCATTTTCGAACAAGCCCAAGGCTGCCGGTACCAAGTTGGTCGCCGCACTCGTTCGCGAGCAAGAGCAGAACCCAGATCGCATGATCTACTTGGTTGGCCACAGCACCGGCGCGATCTACGTGGCGAATACGATCCTTGCCGCGAAGGAACTCGGCGCAACTGGAAAATTCCACGTCCGGCTTTTGGCCGGGGCGGCAACCATGTCGCTTTATGCCCGGCTTTTTCGCGAGGCGGATGCCCTCGTGGGTTCCATCCGAACCTATGGCCTCGGCGACGAAAAGTGGGAGAGGGAAGAGCGACTGTTCAACATCGGCCAGATCCCCGTACCCGCGATCAAGAACCTGTACGTGGGGTCGCTCCTCTACATGGTGAGCGGAGCCTTGGAAGACGTCGCCGACCAGCCACTGGTGGGAATGGAGAGGTTCTTCACGTTGCCCGAGGAATCGCTGCGACCTCGCGAAAAGGCTGATGTCAAGCTCGTGAGATCAAAGATCAAAGATCGCGTCTGGTCGAAAGTTGAGTCGAAGCCGGGTAGCACGGCCGAAGGTCACGGCGGGTTCCCGCGTGACAAGGCAACTCAAGAAGGCCTCCTCGACTAAGCGCGCAACATGCTCCCGGAAGGCACAAAAAAGTCCCGGTGCTTTTCATCACCGGGACTCTCGGGGTGGGGTTGTTAGTTTCGGATGACCTTGATGATGCCAACGTTCTCGTAGGTACCGGGGCCAACCTCAGGGTTGATCGTGATCTTGCGGCTGAAGTCCAGCTTGAGCAGACCGCCGGTGTAACCGACTTCGAAGTGAGGGCCGGACGGGTTGAAGACCTCGTTGAGCTTCACAACTTCGACCATTCCGCTGTCCCAGAGGGCTTCGCCGGTGGTCTCGTTGAAGAAGCTGAGCTGGCCTTCGAGGTTGACCGACTGGGCGCCAGTCTTGGTGCCGTCGATCTTCATCGGGTTGTCGAAGCTCTCGAGGTCGAGGGTCAGGGTCTCGTTGTGGAAGAAGCGAACGCTCTCCGTCTTGGTGTCGATACCGGTGCCCCATCCGTCCACGGTCCACTCGGCACCGAGGTTGCCAGTGATGTAGAGGTAAGGGTTGACCTTGACGGTCGTTCGAGCCTTGAGGTCGACGTCTCCGGAACCGGAGTAGTCGGCGTCGATGGTGTCGGCGCTGTTGTAGGAGAAGCTTCGACCCGTGACCTGGGCGTTGGCGGCGACGGCGAGGACAGCGAGAGCTGTGATTGCGATGATTCGGAAGTTCTTCATTTTGTTTTTCTTAACCCTGTAGCGGCGATCTTTGTTTCGACCGCCTTGCTTGATTAAGAGTTTGTCGCTTTGAGTTTTTGTTCTCAAGCCGCTTGTTGTTGACGGTTCGTCCATGGCGGCCAATCTTCGGCACTTGATTCCCGCGCGTCGATATGGAGGCCCCTAAATACACCGCGTAGAAATACTTGTAAATGGGTCCAAAATGGCCAAAACTTGTGGTCTCAGGCGCAAGAGGCACCATCTTTCGACCCTGTCACTGGCCCGTTCCAGACTGAGCCCGATGACCCAAAGTGCCTGGTAGAGGGATGATATAAACAGGTAGTGCTTTTCCTAAGAATCGGGAAACGATTCTCTCAAACACTTTGCTAGGTTCAAACGTGAGGAGAAGAGGAGTTACTATGAAAGCCCTCGGCGCATGGAGGTTTTGGCTGGGTCCTGGCATGGCAGGAGAGAAGTCGAGGGCTTCTTCAAGAATAATCTGCCAGTCCCGATTCGGGCACAGATGGTCTCGCCGCCGATCTCACCGGATCGCTGGAGTGCGATATCCCGGGAGTGAGCCTCTTTGTGATTGGTCATGGAGCCCGATCCTCCGACAATCCATTGCCCGCCAACTGTTGGCAATGGGGAGGTAAGAAGTTGAGTTGGACGGTCGCTCGGGACTCGACGACCACTCATGAGCCAAAACTAGTTTCGGTAGCGGGTGTTGCGGCCTCGACCGGCGCGACCCAGCAAAGACGCGGCCGCCACACCGAGAGCAGCGATCGTGGCCGGTTCGGGGGTTGGATTCACCGCATCGATTTTGACGGGGGCAAACGTGTCGTTCGCTCCCTTCTGCTGAGCGAGTGCAGTCCACTTCAGCTTGCTCAGACTGGGCGCCCCGCCTCCTCCAAGAATGCTCGAGGCGTCGGGCGCAGAAGCTCCAACGCCGTCTTTGTCTGCATAGGAGAAACTGGGCGCTTCTGACCAGGCATTTGCGGTGACGGCGAGAACAGCAACAGCTGCAGTGGCGATGATTCGAAAATTCTTCATTTTGTTTCTTAACCCTATAGCCGCCATCTTTGGTCCGAGCTTCTTGATTGATTAGGAGTTTGTCGCTTTCTGTTTTCGTTCTCAAGCCGTCTGTGTTGGCGGTGTCTCCGGGGCGGCCAATCTTCGGCACTTGATTCCTGCGCGTCCAAAAAGAGGCCCCTAAATAGACCACGTATAATTACGTGTAAATGAAGCCAAAATGGCCCAAAGTTGTGGTGCCACGCGCAAGAGGAACCAACTTTTGCCCCATGATGCCCATCCCATGACCTGGCAGAGCACCGCGAAACGTCATGGTATTCTTGTAATAATAGACTGTAAAGCTATCGTTAGAATCCGCGAAACGATTCTCGAATAGTTGATAGCTAGGTTCAAAGGCGATGGGTTGCATCGGTACTATGTCAGGGTTGCCGAAAGGTCATCACCAAGGCCGCTTCCGGCAACCTATGGGGCACCCAAAAAAATTGGCCCCCCAAGGTTAACCTTGGGGGGCCAGTTTTCCGCGCGGGCGCCGAGGGCGGCGACTTGAGGGCGACTAGCGTCCGGTCAGCGAGATGCCCAGATTGCGGATGAGGAACGAATACTGGTCGGCAATCTCCTCAATGATCTTCTGAGTCGGCTTCCCCGCACCGTGACCAGCGGAGGTCTCAATGCGGATCAAGACCGGATTCGGGCCCACCTGCGCCGCCTGAAGCGCGGAGATGTACTTGAACGAGTGAGCAGGCACAACCCGGTCATCGTGGTCGCCCGTGGTCACCAAAACCGGCGGGTAGCTATAGTTCGGGCGGATGTTGTGGAGAGGCGAGATCTTGAAGATGTACTCGAAGTCCTCCTTCTTATCCGGGTCGCCAAAGTCGCTCTTCCAGCCCCAACCAATGGTGAACTTGTGGAAGCGAAGGAGGTCCATGACGCCGACCTCCGGCAAAGCCGCGCCCCAGAGATCGGGCCGCTGGTTCAAAACCGCCCCGATCAAGAGCCCACCGTTCGACGCTCCCTCGATGGCGAGCTTGGGCGTGGAAGTGTAGTTCTCCCGAATCAGATACTCGCCCGCCGCGATGAAGTCGTCGTAGCAGTTCTGCTTGTTCTTAAGGCGTCCCGCATCGTGCCACGCCTTGCCATACTCGCCTCCACCGCGGATGCAAGCCTCGGCATACACCCCGCCAAGCTCAAGCCATTGGGCAATCACCGGCGAGAAGTATGGGGTGATCGAAACATTGAACCCACCGTAGGCAGTCAGCAAAGTAGGGTTCGTCCCGTCCAGCTTGATGCCCTTTCGGTACGTGAGGAACATTGGCACCTTGGTGCCGTCCTTGCTCGCGTAGAAGACTTGCTTGGTCTCGTAGTTGCCCTGGGCAAACTTAACATTTGGCTTCCGGAATACCTGGGTCGCCCCGCTTGCCAGATTGAGTCGATAGATCGCCGCCGGGACCGCGTAAGAAGTGAAGCTAAAGAATGCTTCCTTGTCACTCCTTCGCCCTCCACCCAGCGTCGTCGTCCCGACTCCAGGAAGCTTGAGGTTTCGCTTCAGCTTGCCCGAAAAGTCGTACTGCTTCACCTCAGTGACAGCATCCCGCAGGTAGCTCGCGAAGAGAGAATCCCCCACCACCGAGACCGATTCCAGCGAAAGCTTCGACTCCTTGATCACGCTGCGCCACCGGCCCGGGCGCGGATTCCTCAGGTCAACTTCAACCACGCGATTCTTTGGCGCCCCGTTATCGGTGAGGAAGTAGAACTTCGACCCATTGTTCGCCAAGTACTGATAGCGAGCATCATTCTTAACCAGTAGATCCTGGACTTTCGAATTCTTCATCCGAAGGTCTTTTACGAAGACACGCGTCTCCCGCTCGGTACCATCCCACTGGGTGATCACCAAGTAGCGACCATCCTCGGTCTCCGTGCCATCAAAGCCCCAAGACTTGTGGTCCGGGCGTTGGTAGATCACTTGGTCCTGCGATTGTGGCGTACCCAATCGATGGTAGTAGAGACGTTGGTTGTAGTTGGCCTGTTGCAGAGCTTGGCCCTTCTTCGGAGCCGAATAGGCAGAGTAGTAGAAGCCTCGTCCACCCTTGGTCCAGCTCGCCCCTGAGAACTTCGACCAGCGAATCACGTCGGGCAGGTCCTTGCCTGTCTCCACATCCCGAACGCGCCACTCCAGCCAGTCCGAACCGCCAACCGAGATCGCGTAGGCGGCTAGCTTGCCATCCTCGCTGTACGAAACCCCGTTCAGCGCGACCGTCCCGTCCTTACTCAGCTTGTTTGGGTCAAGCAAAACCCGGCCAGGTTTGGCCAGGTCTTGGGTCACATAGACCACGCTCTGGTTCTGGAGGCCGTTGTTTCGGCTGTAGAAATAGTTCTTTCCTGCGCGCTCCGGGCGGCTGAACCGCTCATAGTTCCAGAGGGTCTCTAGGCGCTTGGCAAGCACTTTTCGTTCTGGAATCGAGTTCAAATACGCCTGAGTCACGGCGTTTTGGGCCTTCACCCAGTTCTTGGTGGCGGCGGAATTGCCATCCTCCAACCATCGATAGGGGTCAGCCACCTTCACCCCGTGGAGGGTTTCCACCACATCACCCTTGGGCGTCTCCGGGTAGACCAGCTGGGCCGAAACAAATGTCGCGCTGAGAAGAATGGACAGCATCTGAGGGCAGTTTATCCCGATCATGCGGCACACGCCTTGAAGGCAAGTTCAGCGATTGACAGCAGAACTCGGCCAGTGCCTCAACTCCGCCCCCGAGTGCGTAAAATCTCCGGGGAAGAGTTTCGAAAAGCCCAGCCGAATCGCGGCAAGACCCCTAGCGCTTCCGGCGTCGACAAAGGGCCATCGGAATCCCCAGCGCGAGCATGGTCGCCGGCTCGGGAACTGCCGTCGCGTTGACGGTCGCCGAGTCCAAAGTCACCGCCCCGGTCCGGGCGTACAGCCCTCCGGTAACCGTGGTACTCGTGTTCACCGTGATGCTGGCCAAGGCAAGAACATGGCCCCGGAAGGTAGTGCTAGTACCCAGAGTCGCTGAGCTACCTACTTGCCAGAAGATTCCGCCCGACTTTCCTGTGGTCGTCTGGATCACGGCACTGCTACTGGTGATCAATGTGCTTCCGATCTGGAAATCGAATCGAGCATCGGGGTCGCCCTGCTGGTCGAGGGTGAGCGTGCCGGTGAGGAACGCAGAAGAACTAAAGCGATAAACGCCGGGAGTAAGGACCATGTTGCCGAGATCGAGGCCGGTGAGGTCGGTACCGAAAGCCTCGCCTGCCAAGGTGTCATAAGCGGCCGCAACGTCTAACTGAGCCTGGGCCGTCGTGGCATTGGCAATGTGGGTGGCACCATTGATGCTGGTCCCCGGTCCGAAGCCGGTTGGTGCGAGCCCATTTGAGATGCCAAGGTCGCCATTCAGGGTCGTTGCTCCCGTGTTCGTAACGGCAGAGCTGGCGAGGACAGCAAAGCGGTCGGCCGACGCCAAGAGGTTACTTGAGGCCGTGCCCGGAAGGACGAAGAGAAGAGAAAGGCAGGATAGATAGAGTTTGTTTTTCATCATCTTGGTCCAACTAGACTTGACGAGTTCATTGTCTGGCAAAAGTATCAGGCCAAATAGTCGTCGTATCGAACTTCGATAATTGCGTAGTCAGTCAAGTCTTTTGTAGTCAGTGATCGGTACATCTTGGATGCAAAGATGTAAACCTGTCTATGATTGCTCTGACAACAAAACCATAGTCAAATGCAAAGAGTGCCGAGCACCTCTTTTGGTGGATCATATAGAGAGGGAACCTATGCAGATATTGGCTGACACTCGCGATGAACTCGTCGTTTTCAACCCCAACACGAACTATCGCGTGGGCGGCTCGGCCCTCATAGTGCTGGGCATGATCGCCCTGGGCACCGGCATCACACTCCTGGTGGGCTCCGTTGGCGCGAACCAGTTTCTCTCCGTAATCGCATTCCTTGCCGCCGGGGTCCTGCTCACGGTGGGTATCAAGCTCTTCATTCGGGTCAAAGACAAGACCCTCACGTTCAAGGGGCGAATGCAGTCGTTGGCCTATGTCGAAGGCGACGTCACCCAGAACTTTCGGTTCGACCAAGTCGAACGGGCCTACGTGAAGGTCCGAGTCGGCAACAGCGAAGGCCCCAGCAGATACGAACTGCGGGTTTTGCTCGCCTGCGATCCCCTGTTCATCGACGTCTCCCACGAAGCCTCCGCCCGAACCGCGCAGGAGTACAGCGGGATTGCCGACAAAATCAATGGATTTCTCGCTGCCCACCAGAACATCCCGGCTTAACTTCCGATCACCTGGGCGATAATGGCGAATGCTTCGTTCAAGTGCGGCGATCCTGCTCGTCCTGTGTCTGATTCCTGAGGCGGCTGATGCCCAGTATCCGGGTGCCCGCCCCGCTCCGGCCCGCTGGCGCGCGGGGTTTGAATCGATCCAGTTAGGCGATGCCAAAAGAATCACCTACACCCTTGGCGGACCCGACTTCGAAGGCCGCGCCCCCAAGACACTAGGCTTTCCCGCCGCTGCCGGTTACGTCGCCGCCCACCTGCAGATCGCGGGCGTCCAGCCCGCGGGCGACAATGGATCGTACTTCCAACACCTCACCGTCGTGGATTCTAAGCCCGAACCCACCGCCATGCGATTGGGCCTCGCCGATGGCTCCTTGAACCTAGATTGGTCCACCGACTTCGTGTTTGACGCCGGGCTCGACTTCAGTTCGAAGTTCCGCGTCGCCTTCGCCCGCATCCCCAAGGGGGCCAAAGTAGCCGACCTCGACCTCAACCGCGCCAATGGGCGAGTGCTCATCTTCACGCACGAAGAGGCGACCCAGGACGCCAGCGGCATGGCATGGGCGAATACTGTCGGCTCGCCCGTGGTGCCAGGCCGGTTGCTGGTCGTCCAAGTCGGCCCGGGAGCGCGACCGCTCCGTGTGAGCAGTGGTTCTTGGGTCAAGCAGGCACCCGAAGATGCGCCCGGATTCACGGGATTACGCCTCACCACCGCCGCCGCCCGAAAGCTCGCGACCGCCCTCGGCGCGTCCGAGTTCGCCAAAGGCGCGTCCACAAAGGCCACCCTCGAACTCCCAGAGAAAGAACTGAGCGCAAGCGGAAAGTACGCCGTCACCGCCCAATACGAAACCATGAACGTGCTTGGCTTGATCGAAGGGTCAGATCCGGCCCTGCGCCGAGAATTCGTGGTGATCGGCTCCCACCTCGACCATCTCGGGCCCGCCCCCGAAGGCACCTACTTTGGCGCCGATGACAACGCCTCCGGCTCAACCGCCAACCTCCTCGTCGCCCAAGCCCTCGCCCGAAACCCCCAGAAGCCAAAGCGAAGCGTCCTCATCGCCTTCTGGACCTGCGAAGAATCCGGGCTGTTCGGTTCGCAAATGTTCGCCGCCAACCCGAAGGTGCCCCTTGCCAACATCGCCGCTTACCTAAACATGGACATGGTCGGCCGCAACGCCGAGTACAAGCGCTGGGGCGACCTGCCCGGCGACAATGAAAACGCCGTCTACAACGGCTCAGTCCGGCTGAATTCGCCCGAACTACGAACAGCTATGGCGCGGGCCAATCGCTTCGTGAACCTGAACATACGAGACGACAAAGAAGATCGCACCTTCCGCAGCGACACGGGCAATTTCGCCCGCCTGGCGATCCCGACCTCCAAAGTCAGCACCGGCGAACACCCGGACTATCACAAGATCACCGACACCGTGGGCAAGCTGAACATCCCCAAGCTAGTGTCGGTGGCCAAATGGATGTATCTCTCGGCTATCGAAGTCGGCGAGGCCCCCCGGCGACCGGCCTTTATTGCAAGCGCGAAGTACCTCACCGGCACGGTCGTGGCCCCGGCGGGCGTGGTGTTTGGCCCTGAAACGTCGTTCGAGGTCCAATTGGTGGATATCTCGGGCAAGGATCCGGTGGTCTTGGACCGAACTGGCCAGAAGCGGCCCGGGCAATCGCCATTTGTGTTCGCCCTCGCCTACTGTCCCGAATCCATCGTGCCGACCGCTCGCATCGTCGTCCGAGCCAGCGTCCACGCGGGCAAGAAGCTCATCCTCGTCAGCGAGGCCGTGGTCCCCGTTCTGACCCAAGGCGGACCGGTCGCGGGCATCGTCGTTCCCGTCGTGCCAGTGAAATCGAAGTGATGCCACCGTATACTGCAACCACGCTTATGAACCGGTATGTGCTTCTCTCGATCGTGGCCGTGGCTGGCCTTTCGGCCTGGAACCAATCTCGTCCCCAAGAAACGGGCTGGAAGAGCATCTTCAACGGCAAGGATCTGGCGGGCTGGTCGCCCAAGATTCGCGGCCACAAGTACGGCGAGAACTTCGCCAACACCTTCCGCGTGAAGGACGGCGTGATCCAGGTCAGCTACGATAGCTACGACGGCAAGTTCAACGAGCGATTTGGTCACCTCTTCTACAAGTCACCATTCTCGCGCTACCGCTTCCGCTGCGAGTATCGGTTTATCGGGCAGCAGGCACCGGATGGCCCAGGCTGGGCCTATCGCAACAGTGGCATCATGGTCCATGGCCAAGACCCCAAGACGATGGAACTTGACCAAGACTTTCCCGTCTCCGCCGAGGTCCAGCTCTTGGGAACGGACGCGGGCGTCGAGCGCACGACCGGCAACCTCTGCACTCCCGGCACCAACGTCGTGATGGACGGCAAGCTGATCACCCATCACTGCACGAACTCAACTGCCCCCGCCCCGGTCGCCGACGCCTGGTCCACCATCGAGATCGTCGTCGATGGCAACAAGGTCGTGGAGCACTGGGTCGACGGCAAGCTGGCCATGAAGTACGAGCAGGTCCAGTACGACCCGAACGATGGCTCGGCCAAACGCCTGATCAAGGGCGACAACCTGATGATCAGCGGTGGCTCAATCTCGCTTCAGTCCGAGAGCCATCCCGTCGAGTTCCGCAAGATCGAGATCAAGCCGCTCTAACGAATCGGCGGCTTGCCGGAAAAGCTGTCGGCGATTCCCGTGTGCGCACCCCAATGCGGGTAACGCCCTCGAATCGCCACGTACAACATCGGCAAGCCGATCAGGCCCATGAATCCGATGGCGTTCGGCAGGTTCGCTCTCGATCTGCCCGCCTCTTGGTCCGGGTTGGCGATCTCAACCACGAGATACCAAGCGCAAAACAGGAAGACGACGAAAGCGGTAACACGGCCCGCAATGGCAGCGGGCGACCCCTTAGTACAGGCGACCGACCCGAGGAAACAAAGGAAGGCAAGGACCCAGCCGATCCAGCCGTTCTTCGGGAACATCTCCGACGCCGTCATGTAGCCAAACATGGCCGCCGAGGCCAGGAGGGCCAGGCCGAGAGTCCAGCGCGCCCCACTGCTCATCGGGACACTCCCATATCAGCGAGTTGGGACAACAGTGATTCAGCCCAAATGGCGTAGGCCGACGGAGCAAGGTGGCAGAAATCAGGCATGACATCGGCTGAAATCGAGCCATCTTGCTGGAGGAATTGCGGCCCAAGATCAATGTATCGGACCCTCTCACCGTCAGCATGTCGGGCGCTGATGGCGTTGATCGCGAGAACATCGCCCCGAATCACGTGGTCCGGAAGCTCCATAGTCGGGAAGATGCCGTAGTGCAAGATCACCGCGTCGGGCAACTTGACTTGAATGCGCGCGATCACTGCTTGAATGCCCGCCGCGACCTCCTCAGCCGTGTGGCTCTGCGGCCAAAGGTTATTGACCCCGATCAATAGGACAACGACAGAAGGCGAAATGCCGTCCAAGTTGCCATTGTCGATCCGCCAAAGCAACTGCTGGGTTCGATCGCCCCCGATACCAAAGTTCGCCGCAGGCAGGCTGGCAAAATGCTCGTTCCAAAGTGCGGCCCCGGCCTCGCCAGCCCAGCCCTCGGTGATCGAATCGCCAATGAACAGAACCTCAACATTGCCCTCGGAAGCCCGTGTGTTGAACCGGTGATGCCGCTCCAGCCACTCGTCGGGGGCCTCATTGAAGTAACCCGGGAGGTGCGAAGATGGGTCCTGCTTGCCCCAGTCGCCGCTCGCAAGAGCAAGAACTTCGGGGTCAAGATCGGCGTTGGTGAGGGCTTTCGGCGTCGCCATGACCGATTATGGCCATGGCCACGCCGCGAATTCCACCCTTAGTAGTGCAGATGCTTCGGGTCTACTTTGCCGCCAAAAATGCGATAAATCGCAATCGTGTAGGCGAGCACAAACGGCACCCCGAGGATGGCGATGTAGGTCATCGTCTCCAGCGATTGGGGAGTCGCCGAGGCATTTCGAATCGTCAGGCTCAGTTCCGGATTCGGGTTCGAAGGCACGAGGTTGGGGTAAATCCCCAAGCCAAATAGACCCAGCAAACCCACAATCACGATGCTCGAACTAATAAACGCCATGCGCTCGGAGCCTTGCGACATCTCGCGAGGAATGTTCGCCGCCGCCAACAAAGTGATCACGGGCAGAATGAACAGCACGGGAGTCGTGCGGATGGCATCACCAAGGTGCGGCGCAAAGACGAACGTGGCGATGGTGATGAGGCCGTAGCTGACGCCAAAGAATATCAGCGCACTCTTCGCCCGACTCCGCATCTGCAGGTTAAGATCGCCCTCCGTCTTCAGGGCCGCATAGATCGACCCGTGCATCATGAACAAGGCAATCGTCGTGACGCCCAGAGTCAGCGAATGCGGATGGAACAGGTTCCAGAACCCACCGCCATACTCGCGGTCAGCTCGCAAGGGAAGTCCCACCGCGATGTTGCTGAGTGCCACACCCGTAAGCAATGCCACCAGATAGCTCGCTCCCGAGAACAAAGCGTCCCAGGTGCTGCGCCAGCGCGGAGATTCCTCTTTGCTGCGAAACTCGATGGCGGCGGCCCGAAAGATCAGCGCAACCAACAGCAACATGAACGGAAGATAAAAGCCCGAGAAAACCGTCGCATACACCTCGGGGAACGCGGCGAAGAGCGCGCCACCTCCCACCAAGAGCCAGACCTCGTTGCCATCCCAAACCGGGCCAATCGAATTCAGAAGGATGCGTCGGTCGTGATCGCCCTTCACAAACGGAAGGATCATGCCGACGCCCAAATCAAAGCCATCAAGAATCGCGTAGGCCGTCAACAGAACGCCGATCAATAGAAACCAAACGGTTTGCAGGTCCAAAGATTGTAGGTTCATTTCGCGGGGGCCTCCACCAGAGTCTCAGGCCAAGTTGGTTCCTCAGGACCGGTCTGGATGCGCTTGTTCAACAGATAGAAGAAAAGCACACCAAGCAAGAGATAGAGAAGCCCAAAGAGCACCAAACTACTGAAGACAAGCTGCGAGTTCACCACCTTGCTCAGGCCCTGGTCGGTTCGCATGATGCCGTAGACAATCCAGGGTTGCCGACCCAGCTCGGCGGTGAGCCAGCCCGCCTGGTTACAAATCTGCGGAATCGCGACCGACCACACCAGCACGGTGAGCATGGGCCGATTCGTCCAAAGCTTGCCATTCGCGACCATCACCGCCGCCACCAAAGTCAGGACGGTCAGCCCGATTCCCAGCGCAACCATCAGGTGGAACGTCTGGAACACCACTTGCACATTCGGCTGGTCTTCCTGTGGAAAATCGTTCAACCCCTTGGCTTGGATTCCCCCTAACAAGGTCGTGCCCAAACCGGGGATCACGAGGCCCTTCGTTTCGCCGGAGGCCGTGTCCACCCAGCCAAGGACGGTTACGTCCAGCGGCTTGGCCGAATCAAAGTGGCCCTCCATGGCGGCGAACTTGGCCGGTTGGTTGCGCGCCACGCCAAGGGTGCTGGTGTGGCCATTCACGATTTGGAAAAGCAGCGCCACACTCGCAAGTGCGAGCCCAATCTTGATTCCCGGGCGGGCAATGTCCGTATGCCTCTTCTTCAAAAGGTAGTAGGCGGAGACGCTGATAAGGAGGTACGCCCCCGTCACCCAGGCCCCCGTCACCGAGTGAACAAGCCGGTCCATGGAGCTTGGATTGAAAACCATGCCCCAGAAGTCCGTGATCTCAGCCCGAGCCTGCAGGCCGGTGCCTCGGATCACGTAGCCCTGCGGGGTCTGCATCCAGCTGTTGGCCACGATAATCCAGACCGCGCTGAAGGTCGAGCCGAGCGCAACCATGCAGGTGCTGAAGAAATGGACTTTCGGCGAGACTTTATGCCAACCGAAGACGAGGACGGCGAGGAACCCCGACTCCAGGAAGAACGCAAAGATGCCCTCAGCCGCTAGGGCTGAACCAAAAATGTCACCCACGAAGCGAGAGTAGGTGGACCAATTGGTGCCGAATTCGAACTCAAGGACGATGCCCGTGGCAACGCCGATGCCAAAGATGAGGGAGAAAATCTTGACCCAAAAGTGGGCCATTCGTTTATACTTCTCGTCCCCGGTCTTCAGCCAAATCCCTTCGATGATGATCAAAATCAGGCCAAGCCCGATGCTCATCGGCGGGAAGATATAGTGAAACATGCTCGTGAAGGCGAATTGAAGCCTTGCAAGAATCTCAGTGGTCATATACTTACCGTCCTCATCATGCCAAACTGAATTTATGTCCGAGGTCATGTCTTGAATGTCCAAGGTTCTCAGTCATCGGATGCGATGACTCCCCGTTCAGCAGTTCACGCCAAGCTGTCGGCGCGAGAGCGGCAACTTCTCGACTTAGCCAGTCGTGGGTTCACCGATCAAGGCATTGCCCACGAGCTGAACATCAGCGTCCCGACCGTCGCGACTTACTGGGGACGTATCCGGATCAAAATGGGCCCACTCTCCCGGCCCGAACTGGTCGGCCATTACGTCGAGAGTGAATCCGAGGTGCGCCTAGAACAGTTGCGCCAGGAGAATGAGTCTTTGCGCGCGCGCCTTGAAATTCCCACCGGCGCGACCGACCGTGCCCAGCCGACTCTGGACTCCATGCGCGAGCTCATTCGCTTCGCGCCCGACGCCGTGCTGTTCATCGACCAAGAAGGCCAGATTCTGATGGGCAACGAAGCCGCCGCTCGACTCTTTGGCTGCCAGAGCGAGGAGTTTCCTCAC
>JBMOJD010000077.1:0-16056 GCA_049317025.1 Fimbriimonas sp.
ACCAGACAGGGTTCGATTCGGGGCTCTCCCAGACACTAAAAAGGAGCTGGCCTCTGGGGGCTAGAACGCGGCGTGCCTCCCTAAGGGCTGCGCCAGGGTCGGGCATGAACATGAGGCCAAATTGGCAGGTGGCGGCATCGAATTGGTAGTCCCTGAAGGGTAGGTGGATGCCATTTGCCGTGACAACGTGGTCCATTGGGTTCTGCCGGGCTTGTTTGACCATTGCCAGGCTGTAGTCGGTAGAGATCACCGTGGCCGTGGGATACTGGGCTTGGATCTTCCGCGCAACTACTCCTGTACCACAGGCAATATCGAGGACCGTACCACCGGAACTCAGTCTGAGTCTTTGCGATGCATCTTCGGCAAAGCCATTAAAGAGTATGGGTTCTAGGAGCCGTGCGTAATGCTCCGGCATCGAACCATCGAAGCCGTTGCTCATGGGGAAGCCACCTCCGGAGAAGGTTTGCCCTCCCGGGATCCTATCAAGAGAGCAGTAAGTATTAGGGTTGATCCAACTGCGGTGGGCAGTGTGAACTCCTCGTGCAAAAACCACCAGCCCATGAGGGCACCCACGACAGGCTGCACAATGTTGGCGATTGCCATTAGGGAAACAGGTGCTTGCTCGGCTAACTTGTACCAGAAGGAAAAACAGATTAGAGCGGGCACAAGGATGAGAAACCCAATACTGATGAACATTGAAGCGTTGACGGCGTAGATCGTGAAGCCATAGTCGCCTCGTAAAGTAAGTGAGAGAATGAGGAACATCACCATGGCCCCAACGATCTTGCAGGCAAGGGTGCCAATTCCGGAGGATCTCTTGGCCGTTCGCGAGAGAAGCACCCAGGCGACGGTCTCCCAGGCAAATGCTCCGACGTAGACGACGTTCCCAATGGCGTGCTTGGATTCGAATTCAGGCAGACGGAAGCCTACAGCGACCAGGTATGCCCCAACGAGGCCAACAGAAATCATCAGCCAGCGACGGGCGGGCACCTTCTCATGCAGCAACATGATCGCTAGGAGAGCCGTCCAGACTGGCCCAGTAGCGAGCAGAACCGTTGCTTCTAGGGAGCTAGTGGACTTCAGGGCGAGCGGATAGAGAGCCTGGGCGGGGGCGAAGAAGAAGGCACCGAAGGCGGCGGCCTGTAGCGCCTCCGCTCGACTGGGCCACTTCAACGACATGAAACTGGCGAACTGCGGCACGCGCAGAAGCAGCAGGAGGATGGCACCGGCAATCCACCATCGCAGTGAAGCAACCGCAAGTGGAGAGGCCGTGTCGTTCGCCATCTTGACGAAGAGGTTAGTTGGCCCCCAGAGCGCACCCAAGAGCGCTATGGGAGGTAAGAACCGACGGGTCTCAGTCATGGGCTAATGACGAACCCCATGATTGGTAGTGGGGTCAAGGTCCCCCGAACTTCACCGACCTGCACTTCCCCTTCGCTGGCTTCTCTTCGCATCATGGCCGCGGCAATGGGTCCGAAGCGAGACGAAGTAGCCACACTAGTCACGATCCCGGCATCCTCCCTGGCTGCATGCGAAACATTGGCGCCAATCGAAGCCTCATCGTCAAGAATGACACCCAGCCAGGTTTGGTTGGTATGGCCACGGCTATGGATGCGCATTAGTACTTCTTGGCCGGTGTAGCAGCCCTTCTTGTAGCTGATGTTTCGGCTTTCGAAGGCGGGACCCATCTCAGGAAGCAACGTTCGGGGCCCCATATCCACGCCGAAGATCGGGATGCCAGCTTCGAGCCGAGCTGCTTCCCAGTCGGCTGGGTCGGACTCTGGTACGGTGAGCTTCTCGTCGCCAGAAATGAGGAGGTCGTATCCCCCAAACCCCGTGCGGTCGGATGGGATGGCCGCAACCGACGGGAGAAACTGGCTCGCGTTTGGTCCTTGCAGACTTACAACCCGAAAATCTTGGACCTTTGCCCAGACGTCTTCTATGATCACCATCTGGTCCACCCGGTCCATGAACCCACTAAGGCACTGCTTCGGCAGCAATATCAGGATCTGATCCGGTTGAATCTGGGCTCGACAGGGGGCGAGGAGCTGGCCGGTTGGCTCGCAGACACAGAAGTCCAGCACTTCCCCATCGCTGCGACCCCGGAGGTCGTTGGTGATCTGCCCTTGAAGCCAGTCAATCCGGTCATCCCCGCCGAGGGCGACAGCGACGAGGTCGGGCATCTCTCGCCAAGCCGCATGGTGTCGAAGGTCGGACTGACTCACACCCTTGATGATACTGACTCTGACAAGCGGAGACTGCGACCGAAACATTAGGGCTTGGTCGAATCAGACCCTATTTTATCAATTTTATCTAGATTCATGCACGTAGCGGGCGAGAAATTCGCCCTATAATGCCGTGATGAAACCTCTTGCGTTTGCTTTTTTGCTTGCTTGCACGGCACTCTCGGGCGTCGCCCACGCGGTCCAGGTCTACTACGAGTTCAAGAGTGACATGGTCGGGACACTGGACGGAGTTCCCGTCACCACCACGATCAAGCTCTGGGCCTTGGGAGAAGACAGCGCCGACATCCATCATATCCCCGGCACGATCAACGCGAAAACCCACAATGACTTGGTGGTTAACGTGGCCTTGGGGACGAACGTGGGAACGGTCAACAGCCTCAGCCGCTTCTTCGTCCACCCTTATGCCAATGGAGCGGGATTCTCAAAGAACGGTGACAACGGCGCGGACTATCTGAGCATCACGAACACGGCGTTCAACACTTACGCCTACGACTGGGACATCAAGGTCTATGGCGGATCTAGCTTCTATGTGGACGACATCGACACGTCGTTTGGGAAGATCAAGATCTCCTATTTCCAGGCTTACTCGCCCGTGACGACCATTGACTTCGCGCCGGTGCCAGAGCCAGCTTCAATGCTCGCTCTTGGCCTCGGCACGGTTGCGTGGGTTCGCCGGAAACGCAGCTAATCTGCGCTCAAAGCGGTTTGAAATGGAACCGCTTGATGACAACCTCGACCGGCTTTCCGGTCGAGGGAACCTTCCCTTCGAACTGCCATAGGTTTATGTGGACGGCCTCGTCGACCGATTTGGGGATCATTGCCCCCGCAAGCGACCAGGTTGCGAATTGGCGTCCGTCGGGGCGGCTGCAGGTGAAGGCGACCGATCCTGGCTTCCAGACGAACTCATGGACCGAAGGGCTCGCCGGATCGATCTCAAACCGAACCATCTGCCCGGGTCGGTCGTAGGGCTGGACCACGAACTGGGCGTTGGCCGCCTTGGGGTCACCCCAACGTGAGATCTCGAAGTCGATTTCGCGGTGGTTGTCTTCGTCCGGGTTGCTCCAGGTGAAGAGCCCGAGCACGACATTGTTCGGGACCGCGTTGGCGGGCGAGGCGACTTCGAACCGATAGGTCCCGTAACCCAGCGACTTCTCCAAGTAGACCTCGGTGGAGTGCCAGCGGCCGTTGATGTTTCGAACGGTCATGTGAAGGGCGCCCTTGGCATCTACCCAGACCGACTTGGCATCGTCTGACCACCAGTTGGGTCCAGGGCCCATCTGACTCGTCCCCGCCTTTACTTGCCATTTGTAGCCCGAGAACTCAATGGTTCGGGGGGCGGTGGCGAGGACAAGGCTAGCGATCCAGACACTCATGAAGGGAGTATAGCGGCCATTGATGCGGGGCCTGTGCGCACCTCTTCCCTGACTTGATTTTCGACTTAATTTTGGTGCGCTCCATAGGGACGAGAATCAAGTGAGTCGCAACTTTGATGGTGTTTTGGTGTTCCCCGCCTGCCTTTGCCCAGCGACGGGGGGACCCATTTCACGGTTGGACAAAGACTAAGCCCAAGGCACGGCAAGCGTCAACATACGTTGCCGTCGGCGACTGGAAGGGCAACGTCAGGCGCGTTCCGCTCGGCCAAGCCAAGAGCTGGTCCGGCTGGCTTTGACTTCAATCAGTCGGCGCAGACGTAGATTGCAGCAAGGATGTTGAGGCAGGGAAAGATCATCAGTAGGCTCATCAGCGGATTCTTGTTGCGGCGTTCGAAGATGCTCCACATCAACCAGATGCCCACGAAAAAGCCAACGCATGGGACGAATACAACGAGGGCCCACCACCAATCCACGTCGGCGATTTGGGTTGCGTACCAGAGGTTGAGGAAGGGAACGAAGGCGAACCAGGAGTTCTCCATCCCGAGTTTATTCGCGCAGACCATGAGGGTTATCGCGAAGACCAGGTAGGTGAAAAGGCTAACGCCTTGGCCCATTGGTGTCGTCGTCCATTCAATTGCTTCAACGTTCATGGTGCAATCTTACCCACGTTGGCTCATGATGTCGCTTCCGCACCGAGGTGCAGCTGCTGCGAAGATCGCCACGATGTGACCCCTTACCATTCCTGTAACCAGGCTGACTACACCTTGACGCGTCGAGCTTAGCCGCTCAATTCCATCCGCAAGTCCGCCAGCTTTCGATCGCAAACATCAATTTTGTACAATGGCGACAGATGATCATGCCGACTTTGCGGTTTATCGCTTTCTGCATCGCAGTCGCAATCTCGTACGGGATATTGCATGACCTTGTCACCGCCCATATTGCGGTCGAATACTTCACCATCCACCACGAAAGACTCATCGAATCCACAAGCCCATTGGCGATGGCCGTTTTGTGGGGAGTTGTTGCAACATGGTGGGTCGGTTTGATCGGTGGAATCCTGCTTGTCTCTGCGAACCTGGTCGGGCGTTGGCCGCGACTCGAGTGGGGCTGGCTGCGTGGGCTCGTTGTAAGGGCCACGGTCATAAGCCTTGGCTTTGCCATGCTTCTTCTTGCCTCGCTCATGGTTCTAACGGACCGAGTGCCGATTGGGGAGCGAGGACCGACCTATGAAAAGGATCGCCGCCTGGTCGCAGTTGCGGTGACGCACGGCGCGAGCTATACCATGGCGGTGGTCTCGATTTTGGCTCAATCGACCTTGATACTGGTTAAGCGCAAGCGAATGAACCTGATCACCTAGGCAGCAAGATCGGGAGTCGATGAGAGCCCTGCTGAAGGGGGAAGCTCAGCCTGGGGTGCGGCCAAGGACGAAGACGGTGTTCTCGTCCGGATCCTGGAATCCGAAAGTCCGGGAGCCCCACGGCTGGTCAGCCGGTGCCTCTGTCAGATGAAGGCGGCTAGACCATTCGGCATAGAGTGCATCCACATCCTCAACTTCCAGGCTTACACACGCTTGCCGCCCGTGGCCATCCATTGGCGCATCAATGTTGATGCGCATCCCATCTCGCTCCAGGCCAATCAGACCGGAGACGCCATCTTCTGTTGACTCGAAAACTACGCAAAAGCCGAGCGTTTCAACATAGAACTTCTTCGCTACGGAAAGGTCCGACGAAGGAAGGTTTGGTACCGCGATGCCCACAGACAAATCTTACTACCTTGCTGACCTTGAGGGTCAACTGGATCGGTAGTCCGTTCGGCCAGATGGAGCCAAAACCACGCAGCTTTCGCGAGTGGTTGATGAGACTCAGACGAGGAAGCGCATTGAGAAGTAGTCGTTCAGCGCATCTTGGTCCGATACCACGACGCATTCCTTTCCTCGTCCATTCGCCGTCCACTCTTACGGAGACATCATCTTCTGCAGATGTCTTCGTCATCGCGATTGAATGCGGTAGCTAAATCCGGGCCGGAGTCAAGCAATTGGCTCAGGGCGAATTCGGTCCCTCATCCGTTTTGCCTTAACGTGCTCCTAACGCGGCTTTGGTACCATTCGGCGAGATGTTTGCCATCGCCTTGCTTGCCCTCGCCACATCGGCCCCTCTCCACGACGGCCCAGACCCGCGAGTTGCCTATGATCTTCAGCCGCGCTACCTCCAAAACGGCGTTCTGAAAGCGCGGATCGGACCGGACGCAAAGGTTTCAGGAAAGCCGGTCGAGGCAAAAACGCCGCTCGGGCAGTGTCTCAAGTTGGACGGCAAGAAGGACGGATTCGTCATTGCAGAAAACTTCCGCGATCATGCCGCGTTAATGCCGAAGCAGAAGTTCACCGTAGAGGCTTGGGCCAGCGTGAGCATGGGACAGTCGTACGGCTCGTTCCTGAGCGTGTTTCAGGACAACGGCAACTTTGAGAAAGGCTGGGTTCTTGGGCACAACGACAAGAGCTTTACCTTCGCCCTCAGTACCTCCGGGGCGGATGATGGCGATGGCAAGATGACCTACCTGAAGGGTAAGACGCCCTTCACGATCGGGAAGCTTTACCACGTGGTCGGAACATTCGACGGGACAAAGATGCGTCTCTATGTGAACGGTGTCTTGGACGGCGAGTCCGCCGAGCAGTCTGGTGATGTCTTGTATCCGGAAAAGGCTCCGTGGACAATCGGGGTCTACAAAGATGACGACGAAGACTTTCCGCTGGATGGCCGACTCGTTCAAGTTGCAATGTACGATCTGGTGGCCACCGAGGAAGGCGTCAAACACCTCTTCTCCCACAAGAAGGAGCTTGCTGAGGCCGCGCCCGAGGTGCCACAAGCGGCAGAATTCGACTGGGTGGTCAAGCCGTATCAACAGCTTCCGCTGCAAACAGGGATATCAGTACTCTGGGAGACATCGCGGCCGGGGACTTCGGTCGTCCATTACGGAACGAACAAGAACAACTTAAAGCCAGCGACTGGCAGCATCGAAACGAATCCACAAACCTTGATCCACAAGGTCCACCTCACGGGTCTAAAGCCAGACAGCCACTACGTCTATAGAGTGGAGAGCACGGACGCAAACGGCAAGAAATTGGAGTCCGGTCTGTTGACCTTCAAGACCGCACCGGAAGCGGATCGCGCGATTCGATTTACGATCCTTGGCGACACGCAGGATCAGCCAAAGGTCAACAACCGCATTGCTGAGCATATGTGGAATGAGCGACCGGACTTCTTCATGATTGTCGGTGACCTGGTGGGAACTGGCGCGAACAAGATGCATTGGACCGATCACTTCTTTGGATCAATGCGGCCCCTGTTCGATCGCGTGCCCCTCATTCCCGTGCTCGGAAACCACGAAGGCGACGCTCGGCTGTACTACGATTACATGCACGTGCCAGCACCAGAGTATTGGTATCAGTTCAAATACGGGCCAGCAGAATTCTTTGTCGTGGACTCAAACCGAAGTGTCGAAGCCGGTAGTGAACAGTACAAGTGGCTGGAATCTGCCCTAGCATCAAGCAAGGCAAAGTGGAAATTTGTCGCTCACCATCACCCACCGTACAGTAGTGACGAAGATGACTACGGCAACCTTTGGGAAGGGCAGTCGACCCGTGGCGACCAGCGGCTTCAGGACATGGTGAAGCTGTATGAGAAGTATAAAGTTGACGTAGTCTGGACCGGGCACATCCACTCGTATGAGCGCACCTGGCCGATCCTAAAGAACCGCGCCTCTGAGAAGGGACCGGTTTACATCGTCTGTGGCGGCGGTGGTGGCGGCCTCGAAACGCACGGACCGACGCGACCCGAGTTCAGCAACCGAATTCGGCACGGACATCACTACTGTGTGGTCAGCATCAACGGCAACACGTTCGAGATGAGCGCGTTTGACATAGAAGGGCGGCAGTTTGACGGTCTGAAGATCAAGAAATAGCCATGCGGTGATCGGCTGGTGATTTGCATGATCTGCCCAATCCCGATCTACTTGGGCGTTAGGTCCGGTCAACGCCTGGTTCCGACCGTGGTCGTCAGTTGCTACTTCTCCCTAGGGTCGGGTGCACTGCTCGTGTCTAATCGGTTGGGAGAAGAGTTTGCCGAAGCTCATAGCGCGCTCTGGCGTATAGGCATTGGCCGGACTCGGGGTCCTAAAATGAAAAATGTCCGCTGAAGCACGGGGCTTCAGCGGACATTTGATCTTGCCTTACTTCTCGCGAAGCGGGAGACCCATGGCCTTCAGGAAGGCTCGGGCTTCGTCGTCATTCTTCGCGGTCGAGCAGATGACGATGTCCATACCGCGGATGCGGTCGAACGTGTCGTACGGAATCTCGGGGAAAACGAGCTGCTCTTTCAGACCGAGGGCGTAGTTTCCGCGACCGTCGAACGACTTGGGCGAGAGGCCTTGGAAGTCTCGGATACGGGGGAGCACGACGGTGGCGAGCTTGTCGAAGAAGTGGTAGGCGCGGGCACCGCGGAGGGTGACCTTACAACCGATCTTGAGACCCTCTCGGAGTTTGAAGTTCGAGATAGCTTTTCGAGCCGTGGTAGTGACGGGCTTCTGACCGGAGATGAGCGTCAAGTCTCGGATCGAGTTCTCCAGGTGCTTTTCGTCGATGCCGGTTCCCATGTTGATCACGATCTTCGTCAACTTGGGCACTTCCATCGGGGAGCTGTACTTGAACTGCTCCTGCATCTTGGGGATGATCTCTTCGGTGTACTTCTTCTTCAAACGAGGTGCGGGGAGATAGACCTTCCCTGTCTGGACCTCTTCTTTCTTATCTTTTCGTGCCATTTTCTTCCTCTTTTGCCTGATTGCTGACCAGGCGACTCGTTGGAGTAGGGGTTAACCTACTCCTTTGTGACCATGACCACTGCGTTCGGCAGGGTCTGGTTCGACTTCTTTGCGTAGCGGACGAGCTTGCCATCTTCGATGCGTCGGCCAACTCGGGTGGGCAGGTTCGTCTCGGGATCCAGGACCATCACATTGCTGATGTGGAGTGGCACGGGGATCTTGTAGCGAGCGGACCTTTCGCCCTGGGCCTTGGCCTTGCGGTGCTTGATGGCGGCGTTGAGGGGGATCGGTTGTTCCGGGTTCTCCTCGTTCTCCTTCAGCACAATGACCTTGGATTCGCGGGGCGCGACAGCGGCAACGAAACCGATCTGGCCCTTGTCCTTGCCTGCGATGATCATGACCTTGTCGCCTTTTCGAATCTTGACTTTGATCGGGTTGGCGAGGGCTTTGATTTCTGCTTTAGTTGGCATGGTTAGAGGACCTCCGGTGCCAGGGAAACGATCTTCATGAAGTTCGCTTCGCGGAGTTCGCGAGCGACCGGTCCAAAGATGCGCGTTCCGCGCGGCTCTCGGTTTGCCTTGTTGATGACGACGCAAGCGTTGTCATCGAACCGAAGGGTGCTGCCATCCACGCGTCGAACCGCGTGGCGGGTTCGCACGATAACGGCCTGAATGACTTCGCCCTTCTTGATCGGCATATTGGGAGTGGCAACCTTCACGGCCGCCACAATGACGTCTCCCACCAAGCCATAGCGTGGTTGGGAGCCTTTGAGCACGCGGATGCACATGACATCGCGGGCACCTGAATTGTCGGCAACTTTTAGCCGTGTGAACTGTTGAATCATGGGGTGTTTCTCGCTTTAAAATCTCGCGAAGGTCGACGGAACGATTACTTCACCTTTTCGATGATGCGGGTGACGCGCCAGCGCTTTTCCTTGCTGAGCGGTCGAGTTTCCATAATCTCGACGGTGTCTCCCTCGTCGCATCCAAGAATGTCGTGCGCTTTGAAACGCTTCGAGCGCAAAACGACCTTCCCGTAAAGGGGGTGTTGCACTCGCTCCTCAATCCTGATCACGACGGTCTTCTCCATTTTGTTGGAGACGACCAAGCCACGACGGACCTTTCGGCGACCGCGTTCTTCAGCTACATTCTCTGCCATTAAATGCTTCCTCTTTGTTTTTCTTGAATCACTGTCAGGATCCGCGCGATGTTGTGACGTCGGCCCTTGATACTGGTTGTGTCGCGAATCTGGCGAAATACCAGGTCCCTTCGTGCCTTGTAGAGCGCGGCGCGCTCTTGTCGAACGAGCTCTTCCAGTTCAGGAACGCTCTTTTCGCGAAGATCGACTGCTTTCGTTGCTTTCATCTTTATGAAACCTGCTCTTCGGTGGCTTCCACCACCGGGGTCAGTTCGGCGGCATCCACAGCCACCACGATCTCGCCATCCTCACTTTCCACCACGGGAAGGGCGGCGACTTCGGTCTTGCTCATGAACTTGCACTTGATCGGCAGCTTGTGCATGGCAAGGCGCATGGCTTCCTTGGCCACGGGCTCGGCGACGCCGTTCATCTCGAACATGACGCGGCCGGGCTTGATAACGGCGACCCATCCTTCAACCGGGGCCTTACCCTTACCCATACGGGTTTCGAGCGGCTTCTTGGTGTAGGACTTGTCGGGGAAGATTCGAATCCAGACTTTTCCGCCACGCTTGATGTGGCGAGTCATCGCGATACGAGAGGCCTCGATCTGGCGGGAGGTGATCCATCCGCATTCCAGAGCGACGAGGGCAAAGTCACCGAAGTTGATTCGGTTGCCTTGGGTCGCTTGGCCTTTCATTCGACCGCGAAACATTTTGCGGTGCTTGACGCGCTTGGGCATCAACATTAGGCTTCTCCTCCAGGAGTTTCGGCGGGCGCTTCACCCTCGGCGCGAGGAACGAACGCGCGGTCATCGCGTCGGGGTCGTCGCTCACGTGGTCGGGCGGGGGCAGCAGCGGCTTCGTCGCGGGCCTGATCCATTTCGCGGAGTCGCTTCTCGGGAAGGACTTCGCCCTTGTAGATCCAGACCTTGCAGCCCACCGATCCGTAGATGGTGTGGGCGGTCGCGAATCCGTAGTCGATGTCGGCTCGGATCGTGTGCAGGGGCACCTTGCCGACCTTGTCCTTTTCGTTTCGGGCGATTTCCGCACCGTTCAGACGGCCAGAGACCATGATCTTGATTCCGCGGCCGTTCATGCGAACGACGCGGGTCATGGCTTGTCGCATGGCACGGCGGTGGCTGACACGCTTTTCGAGCTGAGCGGCGATGTTCTCGGCGACCAACTGGGCGTCCAGTTCGGGCTGTCGGACTTCGGTGACGTTCACCTGAACAACGCTGGTCGGGTCGGCCTTGCGGACGCGTCGATTCAGCTGCTCAGTGAGTTCGTCGATACCGGTTCCGCGTCGTCCGATGATGGCACCGGGTCGCGAGGTGAAAATGTTCACCTTGATGCGATTGGCGGCGCGCTCGACTTCGACACGGCTGACGGTACCAAGACCGGTTCGGGCCTTGATGAACTGGCGAATGTGGTGGTCCTGGATGAGGGCCACGCTGTATCCCTTCTTGTTGTAGTACCAGTGGCTGTCGAAGCCTCGGATCACTCCAACGCGAAAGCCAATCGGGTTAATCTTCTGACCCATTAGTTGGTCTCCTTGGTTACTTCCGCTTCAGCGACGGGGGCTTCGGCGACGACTTCAGGCTCGACGGCTGCGGCCTCTTCGACGACTTCTTCCTCAACGACCGGGGCAGCCTCAGCGGCTACGGGAGCTGCTCCCTTAACCTTCTTGGCTTTGGGCACGGCGAAGGTCGGTCGCGGCTTGGGCTTGGTTCCGTGAGGTCGGACAGCGGCGGTCGGCTCGAAATCTTCGAGGACGACGGTAATGTGGCTGGTCTTCTTCAGGATGGCGAAGCCACGGCCTTGGGCGCGGGCTCGCATTCGCTTGAGTCGGGGCCCTTCGTCCACCATGATTGTGGAGATTCGGAGGGCATTCGGCTCAAGGTTGTTGTTCTCCACCGCGTTGGCGATGGCAGACTCCAGGACCTTGCGAAGAAGCTTGGCGCTCTTGCTCGGGTGGAAACGCAAGATTTGCGACGTGTGGAGGGCTTCCTTCCCTCGGATTTCGTCGGCAATGATGCGGACCTTTCTTGGCTGCACCCGGATATATTTAGCGACTGCTCGTACTTCCATAATGTTTCACTCCCGCGTCGGCATAAGCCAACTTAGCGCAGGCGAGTACCTCGCTCGGGAAGACCACCGGCGTGGCCCTTGTAGGTACGGGTCGGGGCAAATTCTCCCAGCTTGTGGCCGATCATGTTCTCGGTCACGAAGACAGGAACGTGGCGTCGACCATCGTGCACCGCGAAGGTGTGCCCGACCATGTCGGGGATGATGGTGGAACGTCGGCTCCACGTCTTGATGAGCTTCTTCTCACCCGACTCGTTCAGGACATCCACCTTCTTGATGAGGTGGTCGTCCACGAAAAACCCTTTCTTAAGACTTCTTGCCATTGTGCTATTTCAGGATGAGGCGATTAGACCCTGTCCCGCCTCCTGACGATCAATTTGTCACTGCGCTTGTTGTTTCGGGTCTTCTTGCCCTGCGCCTTGTTGCCCCATCGGTCGACGGGACCCTTCTTACGGCCAACCGGCGACTTCGCTTCACCACCACCATGGGGGTGGTCGCGAGGACTCTTGACAACGCCACGGACGTGGGGCTTGCGGCCAAGGTTGCGGTTCTTACCGGCCTTTCCGAGCGACTCGTTCTCGTGGTCGCTGTTGCCGACTTCGCCGACAGTGGCGCGGCAGGTGAAGTGCACCATTCGCATTTCGCCGGAAGGGAGTCGGACCGTGGCATAGGTGCCTTCTTTGGCCATCAACTGAGCCGAGAGACCAGCAGATCGGACCATCTGGCCACCGCGACCGGGCTGAAGCTCAATGTTGTGAACCAGCGTACCGAGAGGGATGTTTCTCAGCTCGAGCGCGTGGCCAGCAAGGATGTCGGCGCCTTCTCCGCTTCGAACGATGTCTCCAACAGCCAGGCCCTTGGGGGCGATGATGTAGGTCTTCACCGAGTCGGCGTATTCGAGAAGCGCGATTCGGCAGGTTCGATTCGGATCGTATTCAATCGCGGTGACGGTGGCGGGAATGCCATCCTTGCTGCGCTTGAAGTCGATGATTCGGTAGCGTCGCTTGTTTCCGCCGCCGCGATTGGCCATGGTCATGCGACCATAGTTGTTGCGTCCGCCCGACTTGGGCAGGGGAGCGAGAAGCGACTTCTCCGGCTTCTTCTTGGTGAGACCGCTGTGGTCTCCGGTGATCATGAACCGCCGGCCAGGCGATGTTGGTTTGTACTGTTTAGTCGCCATGGTTAGACTCCGTAATCCTCAATCAACTGTCCGGGGGCAAGGGTGACGATGGCCTTCTTGCGATCGGGCTCGTATCCACTGGACTTCTGGGTCCGGCGTCGGAACTTACCGAGCACGCGCAGAGTGCGCACGCTCTTGATCTCGATGGCTTGCTCTTTCTTCTTGCCTGCGTTGTAAATCTGCTCCAAAGCCCACTTGATCTCGATCTTGTTGGCATCGGTGGCGACGAGGAAGGTGTACTTTCGGACGAGCTTGGATTCGTCTTGAATCTTGGCATCGCCATAGGAAAGGGCCACCGTTCGCTCGGTGATGTGCGGTCTCAGAATGATGGTATGCGGGTCTTTCACTTAGCGAGCTCCTTGGCCGAACTCCAAACTTGCTCCATCTTCGCCAGAGCTTCTTGGGCAACCACGATCTTGTGCGCGATCAAGATATCGCGAGCACTGAACGCTTGGGTCTTGGCTTCCGCTTCGTTCGAAGGGGCGGTTCGCACCACCACATTCGGGAGGTTTCGGAAGCACTTCAGAGTGACTTCGTCGTAGGCCGGGAGAATAACCAGTACGCGCTTGGCGGCATTGACGCCGACGGCGGTGAGGAGAGCAACGGCTTCCTTCGTCTTCGGCTCGGTGAACTGGATCGACTCGACGACACTGACGTGGCCTGCGTGGGCCTGGGCGGCGAACGCGGTCAGAATCGCGGCTCGGCGCTCTTTCTTGTTGACTTTCTTTTCGTAGTCTCGCGGGGTCAGCGAGAGGGCCATGGCACCGTGAGCGTAGTGCGGGGATCGGCGCGAACCTTGTCGAGCGTTACCCGTTTTCTTTTGCTTATACGGCTTGGCGCCACCACCACGAACGTCGACTCGGCCCTTGGTCTTCTGGGTTCCTTGTCGCGAGTTCGCTTCTTCGGCAACGACGGCACGGTGGACCGTGGTGTGACTGGCGAGGACCGAACTGAGCGCTGCGCCCAACTTGTGGGTGCCGCCGGCCTTGCCGTCTTTCTTAAACAGTGTGATTTCCGACATTGTTACCTCGTCACCTTGTTAATGGTCACCATCGCGCCATTGGGACCGGCGACACTGCCATCGACGAGGATCAGGCCTCGCTCGGCGTCGACTTTAACGACTTTCAGGCCTTTCTGGGTAACGGTCATGTCGCCCATGTGGCCCGGCTTGCGGACGCCCTTGAAGACCCTCTGGGGGCCGGTGGCACCACTGGAGAGCGGTCGTCGGTGGGTCATGTAACCGTGGGTCATATGCTGACCTTTGAAGTGGTACCGCTTGACACCACCCTGGAAGCCCTTACCTTTGCTGACGCCCGTTACCGTGACTTTCTCGCCTTCGGCGAAGATGTCGGCGGTGATCTCCTGACCAAGCTCAAAGCCTGCCGTCTGGTCCACGCGGAACTCGCGGAGGGTGCGAAGGTTCTTCGTCAGACCGGCCTTCTTCAGATGACCAAACTTGGGGAAGGTGAGTTTCTTTTCCTTAGCTTCACCGTAGCCCACTTGGACTGCGTTGTACTGGTCAACTTCTTCCGTTTTGATCTGAGTAACAAAAACCGGTCCCGCCTGGATGACGGTGACAGGGATCATACGACCCTCTTCATCGAAGAGGTGCGTCATTCCAATCTTAGTGCCGAGTATTCCCGGTAGCATCATATCTCCTTAGGCATGCGCGGCCCTGAAACGGCCCGATACGAGCCGCTCGAGGTAGGCAAACCCACTTCGGTGTCCCTGCGTCAGCTTCCCGTGCCCTTGGTGAACATTGAGTGCTGTTGCCCGATTTCGGGTCAGCGTTCAACCATAGCTTGAAGCCGTTGCAACGCGTCTGTAGACGCAACGAGAAGTTATACCCTTAACCGTGGGCAATTGCAAGGGGTAGGCGAATTTAGGCTCAAGTTTGGTTGGAGGCGTCGACAAGGACTTGAGTTCGACATTCGCGAGTGCACCCTAGTTCTTTGTGATCTGGATGCCGAGGTGGACGTTGGTGGTGTAGAGAATGTCGACGACTTCGTGGGCCGAGTGGCGGTCGAAGAGGTCGTTCAGCCGCTGGAAGAAGGAGCTATCGTGAAGCGGTGCGTAGCTGGAGGATCGGATGCGACCGATAAAGTCTTCGCGGCCATGCGATTGCGCGTATGGGAAATGATGCTCGCGGTAGTCCGCTCCCTCGAAGAGGCGAGCGATCCGGTCGCCTTCATCGTCTTTGACGCCGGACTCGCCGGATGCTTGGGCAAGGACTTCGCCGAGCTCGGACATGAAGGGTGTGTCGCTTCGGCGGATATTCCAGATCAACGCAATTGAGCCCCCGTGTCTGAGGATGCGGCGAAACTTGCGGATCGTGGGTTCGAGGTCGAACCAATGGAACGACTGGCCGCACGTGATGAGGTCCACCGAGTTGTCCGGGAGTCCGGTTGCTTCTGCGGAGCCATCCAGGAACTGGACATTGGGGAACTCCCTCAGCAGCTCAACTCCCGCTTCGCGCATGGCTTCATTCGGCTCCACCGCCCAGACATTTGGTGCCCAGGGGGCAAGAAGCCGCGTCAGGTTCCCGGGTCCGGCGCCAATGTCGGCCACAGTCGGCGAGCCAGCGGCGGCCCGTAGGAGTTCGATGGCCGCTTCTGGGTAGCTGGGACGATAGCGGACGTAGTCAGCAACGCGACTGGAGAATCTTTCGGTGGGCTTCATCGTTTCTTGACCACGCGCACCAAGATTTCGGCGCAGGAGGAGAAGCTTTGGGCGGGGTTGTCGCCGCTAGCGGGATGGCCGGTAAAGGTGATGGAAGCAACCGCGCAGGGCTGGACGAGCGCAACCGTGAACTTCTCGCCGCCCTTCAGTCCTTTTGCATCGGTGGACGTGGTCGCGGGGTAGTTGACTTCCCCACGAAGTACTTTGCCATCGGCCAGGACGAAGCGATACTCGACCGGCCCCTTGGAGAGGTCAAACCAACCACCATCGTGGAATGTTTTCCCGTGGACGAACGTGATCCGATCTACCAAGATCGGCTTCGCGAGCGAGACCTTGTACTCGTCCACTCCTCGCTTGGTGTTGTCGAAAGTGACGACGTAGGTTTCCGGGTCGCCATCGATGATGCTCCCGCTCGCGTTGCCTTGGCGCGATCGCGATTCGGTGGCATTGATAAGTGGGTTCTCGGCCTCCAGCTTGGGGGCGAGGTCAGCGTCGGTGAGCCAGACCCGGAAAGGATCATTCGGGCCGACCTCGGCAAAGGGTTG
>JBMOJD010000078.1:0-15963 GCA_049317025.1 Fimbriimonas sp.
GCGATTTCCATGAGTTGGCCGACGCCGGTCTGGTCGATTGACTCGAACGGATCGCCGGGGAGGATCTTCTGGTCCACGTAGGGCTTCAGGAATCGGTCGGAGTCGTCGCGCGAGAAGCCGAAGGTCATCTGCGTGAGGTCGTTCGTACCGAAGCTGAAGAACTCGGCTTCCACTGCGATTTCGTCGGCGGTGAGAGCGCCGCGAGGCACTTCGATCATGGTTCCGAAGCTATAGGGGATCTCGACGCCCTGCTCTTCGACGACGGCCTTGGCGGCGGCTTCGAGAGCGGTCTTGACCGTCTTGAGCTCATTGACATGGCCGACGAGCGGGATCATGATCTCGGGGACGGCCTTGCCGCCAGCCTTGATGACCTGGGCGGCACCTTCGAGGATGGCGCGGGTCTGCATGACCACGATCTCGGGGTAGACGATGGAGAGGCGGCAACCGCGCATGCCCATCATCGGGTTGATCTCGTGCATCGACTTGATCTTGCCGAGGAGTTCTTCTTCGGCGGCGTAGTCGGCACCGGTGGCCTTGAGGGTGGCGACCTTCTCGATCTGCTCTTCCAGGCTCGGGAGGAACTCGTGGAGGGGCGGGTCGATGAGGCGGATGGTGGCGGGGAGGCCTTCGAGGACTTCGAAGATGCCCTTGAAGTCTTCGCGCTGGTATTCCAGCAGCTTGGCGAGGCCAGCCTTGCGGGCTTCGGGATTGTCAATATCGAGGATCATCTCGACGACGACGGGGCGGCGCTCACCTTCGAAGAACATGTGCTCGGTTCGGGTGAGACCGATGCCTTCGGCTCCGAGTTCGAGGGCCTTGCGGACGTCGGCGGGGGTGTCGGCGTTGGTGCGGACCTTGAGCGTTCGGACTTCGTCGGCCCAGCCCATGAATTCGCCGAAATCGCCGGTCATCTTGGCGTCTTCGACGGGGACTTGGCCTTCGATCACTTCACCGAGGGTTCCGTTCAGCGAGATGTAATCGCCTTCTTTGATCACTTCGCCGGTGGCGACGACGGTAAACGAGTTTGCGCCGACGCGAATCTCGGAGCAGCCAGCGACGGTGGGGATACCGAAGCCACGGGCGACGAGAGCGGCGTGGGAGGTCATGCCTCCGCGCTCGGTGAGAACGCCTTGGGCGGCGAGCATGCCCGCGAGGTCATCGGGGCTGGTGTCGGCGCGGACGAGGATGACTCGCTTGCCTTCGCCACCCTTGCCGAGGGCAGCGGCCTTGTTGGCGTCGAAGATAGCGATACCGGTGGCGGCACCGGGGCCGGCGGGCAAGCCCTTGGCGATGGTCTTGTACTTCGTGCCGGGGGCGATGACGGGGAGGAGGCACTGGTTCAGCAGGTCGGGGTTGACTCGGGCCAGGGCTTCGTTCTTGGTGATCAGGCCTTCGCGGACCATGTCGACGGCGATCTTGAGGGCGGCAGTTCCGGTTCGCTTACCGCTTCGGCACTGGAGGATGAAGAAGACACCGCTTTCGATGGTGAATTCGATGTCCTGCATGTCGCGGTAGTGCTTCTCGAGCAGTTCGCAGGTCTCGACGAATTCCTTGTAGACGGCCGGGTTCTGCTCGGCCAGCTTGTCGGTGGTGAGCGGGGTGCGGACGCCAGCGACGACGTCTTCGCCTTGGGCGTTCATCAGGTATTCGCCGAAGACATGGTGTTCGCCGGTGCTGGGGTTGCGGGTGAAGGCCACGCCAGTGCCGCAGTCGTCGCCCATGTTTCCGAAGACCATGGCTTGGACATTGACGGCGGTGCCGATGGCGTCGCTGATCTTCTCTTTGCGTCGGTAGATGATCGCGCGGTCATTGTTCCAGCTGCGGAAGACGGCTTCGACGGAGGCCTTGAGCTGCTCGATCGGATCCTGGGGGAAGTCGATTCCGGCTTCTTTCTTCAGGTGGGCGATGTAGGTCTCGCAGAGCTGCTTCAGGCTTTCGGCTCCGACTTCGAGGTCTTCCTTCACGCCGAGGCTGGCCTTGAGGTCGCGGAAGAGGTGCTCGAATCCGTGCTTGCTGATGGCGTGGTTGCCATCGCTGAAAGCGACGTCGGAGAGCATCATGATGAGGCGTCGATAGCTGTCGTAGACGAAGCGGGCATCGACTCCCTTGGCCACGAGGGCTTCGGCGATCTCATCGTTCAGACCGAGGTTGAGGACGGTGTCCATCATGCCCGGCATCGAGAACTTGGCGCCGGAGCGCACGGAGAGCAAAAGGGGGTTGTTCTTGTCGCCGAGGGTCTTCTTTTGGGCGGCCTCGACGTCGGCTAGGGCGGTCTTCATTTCTTCGATCAGACCGTCCGGCAGCTTCTTGCCGGTTGCGTAGTACTCGGTGCAGACTTCGGTGGTGATGGTGAAGCCGGGAGGGACGGGGAGTCCGATGTTCGTCATCTCGGCGAGGTTTGCTCCCTTGCCACCGAGGAGATCTCGAAGTGTTGCGTTCCCTTCGCGGAATAGCCAGACGCGCTTATTGCTCATTTATTTTTTCCGTGCGCGGGCCTTCACAAGTTACGAAATTCTTCCGCATCCTTGACAAAGTGACTTCTTTGGCACCCAAAAGCCACGCTCTTTCGCCAGAAGGATACCCGCGAGGCCGACTTCGTGGCCGCGTCCATCTTCCCGATGACTCTTGCGAGGCGAGGGACCATTGGCCCCCGTGCGCTGGTCACCACGCTACAATCCGGGCGACCTATGGTTCAAACCGAAGGAATTTGTAAGACATTCACCGACCCGAAGCGGGGTGAGATCAAGGCCGTGGACCACATCTCGATCGCGGGCGAATCGGGGAAGATTCTTGGCTTGCTGGGCAAGAACGGGGCGGGGAAGAGCACGCTGCTGCGGATGCTCTCCACGATCATCAAGCCGACGGCGGGCCGGGCGACGGTGGCGGGGTACGACGTGGTGACGCAGGCGGAGCAGGTGCGGGCTTCGATTGGGTTCATGTCGAACTCCACCGCGCTGTACGGACGGTTGACCGCGCGGGAGATGATCGAGTATTTCGGTGGGCTCTACGGCATTCTTGGGCCGGAGCTGAAGCGGCGGACGGATGCCGTCATCGAGCGGCTGGATATTGGTTCGTACTCGAACCAGCTGTGCGATAAGCTTTCGACCGGCCAAAAGCAACGGGTGAACATTGCCCGGACGATTTTGCACGATCCGCCTGTGATGTTCTTTGATGAGCCAACGGCTGGCTTGGACGTCGTGATGAGCCAGGACGTTATGCAGTTCATCGAGGAATCGCGCGATAGCGGCAAGACGGTGGTGTATTGCACGCATATCATGAGCGAGGTTGAGCGGCTTTGTGACCATGTGGTGGTGATCCATGACGGAATGGTGAAGGGCGAGGGGACAGTGGAGCAGTTGAAGCTCTCGACGGGGCAGCCGAGCCTGGAAAAGGCGTTCTTGCAGCTTGCTGGAGTTCTCCAGGGGGTGGCCAAGTGAGCCCGGCAATTCAGGTGTATCGCAAGGAAATGCGCGAGATGATGCGCGACAAGCGCGTGCGCTCGGCGGCGTTTGTGGGCCCGATCTTCATGATCTTCATGTTCATGGCGCTGTTTGGGATCATCAGCGATTCGGTGGGCAAGGCAACGAAGCCCACGATTCATTACGTGAAGACGAGCGCGGCAAACCTCGCTTTGTTGAATGCGGCCAAGATTCCGATTGTTGAGGTTGCCACTCAGGCGGAGGGACAGAAGCTGTTGGAGAAGGGAACGGCGAAGGTTGTTCTTAGCTTCGATGAAGACTTCTCGACCAATCTGGCGAGCCAGAAGCCGACGAAGGTGAGCGCGCTTTATGATGCGAGTTCGCCGAAATCAGGCATTGCTTTGCGCACGGTTCAGGTTCTGTTTACGGCCGCGAACAAAGAGTCGGTGAAGAGCCTGCTGGTGTCGAACAAGCTTGATCCCGCGCTTTCGGAGCCTATCCAGTTTGAGGCGACGGAAGTGAAGGTGGGTGAGCAGGGCAAGAGCAACGACATCTTGATCGGGATGCTGCCTTATCTCATCGTGATTTGGGCGTTCTACGGCGGCTTTGGCATCGCGACCGAGTTGGTGGCGGGCGAGAAAGAGAAGAACACTCTGGAGACCTTGCTCATTTCGCCGGTCAAGCGGTCGCAGATTGCCCTCGGGAAGTTTCTTGCTCTGGGCACGATCTGCTTGATGAGCAGTTTGTCTTCTGTGCTCGGATTGATTCTGGTCTACGTTCTGAACTTGCCGTTTACGCGTTCAGTATTTGAGAATGGATTGGGCATTGGACCGTTGGGCTTCCTTACGATCTTCGTGGTGTTGGTGCCGACGGTGGCGCTGTTTGCGGGCATGCTGCTGGCGGTCAGTGCGTATTCGAAGAACTCGCGGGAGGCGCAGACTTATCTCACCTTGCTGAGTTTCTTGGTGCTTCTGCCTTCGGTCTTCAGCCAGATTATTGGCTTCACCGATTTTGGCCAGAGCATGGCGGTGAACTTTATTCCGGTTCTGAATACGGCGAACAACATTCGCAACGCGATGCTGGGCAAGTTTGATTTGGGGGCCATTGGCATCACGGTGGCCATTAGCCTGGTAATAGCGGCGATCACGCTGAATGCGGCGATTCGGATGTTTGAGCGTGAGGAAGTTCTGACCAAGGTTTGACGCTTAGGGCGCTACCTGCCAGAATAGAGAAGATGAGACGAGCAATCGATTTTTTGCTCGTCTTTCTTGCTTTGTTGCCCTTGGGCATGTTGTTGGGGGTGACGTTCGCGGGTGGCCTTTGGGCGCTGATCCTGATGGTCGCGCTTGTTTGGATCTTGTCGATCCAGCGGCCGGACCGGTGGTCGCTTTGGGCGGTTGCGCTTTACGGTTTCGCTCTCAACGTGTGCTTCCTTGCCTCGTTCCCATGGAGCCCGGGCCAGACCTTGCTTTTGCCCTATGCTCTGATGACCACAGTCTTTGCGCTTGGTTGCTTGGTCAAGGCGAACACGAGGCAACGGTGGTGGGTTCTGGCTCTGGTGGCGGCGGCTTCGGGCATCGCCTTTTTCAGCGGGGCGCAAGGTGGGGCGGGCCGCATGATCTGGGTTCTGCTCAATGTCTTCCACTTGCCGCTTGAGACGGCGCAGGTATGGGTTTTCTGGGCCCGGAAGGCGGTTCACCTTTCCTGCTATGGATTCGTGGCACTGGGCGGGTATCGGGCCGCGCTGCGTTGGCCGGTCGCGACGGGCTTAGTCCTGGCTTTTGTCCATGCCCTGTTCGATGAGGGCCGCCAACTCTTTTATGTGGAGCGTGGCGGCTCGGTGCAGGATATTCTCATCGACATGAGCGGAGCCCTTGTGGTGGTGGGCCTGGCGCTCAGCTGGGATCGGCGGCGAAGTACTCTTCCAGCCGCAAGCACTGCGCCTGCGACGGATCGCTGAAGACCTCGATGGCGCGAAGGAGAGCTCCGGCGGTGTCGATGCTGGTGACGCACGGGACGCCGGTCTCGATGCAGGCGCGCCGGATGCGGGCGGCTTCGGATTCGCTGTTTTCGGTGAGGCTCGGCGTGTTGACCATCAGGCTGACCTTGCCGTCGAGGATTAGGTCGAGGATGTTTGGCGAGCCGTCTTGGATCTTGTTGACCGATTCGCAGGGGATGCCTGCTTCTACGAGGGCGATCGCGGTGCCGGGAGTCGCGACGAGCTTGCGGCCGGTTTCGTGCATGCCTCGGGCGATCTCAATGGCCTCCGCTTTGTCTTCGTCTTTGACGGTGATCAGGACGACGCCATCGCCTTTGAACTGGATACCGCTGCCGATCATGGCCTTGTAGAGGGCGGCTTCGAAGGTGCGGTCGATGCCGAGGACTTCGCCGGTGGATTTCATCTCGGGGCCGAGGCTGGGCTCGACGCGGGCGAGTTTTTGGAAAGAGAAGACCGGGGCTTTGACCGCGTACATGCGGATGCCGTTTTGCTCGACTGGGGCACCATCGGCGAGGCTCTGCTCGGATTGGACATGGCCCTTTTGGCCGGGTTCTAGCACCCAGAGGCCGCTGGAATAGCCAAGGTCCTCGAGCTTCTGGCCCATCATGCAGCGAGTGCCGAGATCGACCATCGCGATGTTGGTGACCTTGCTGAGGTAGGGAACCGTGCGGCTGGCGCGGGGATTGACTTCGAGGACGTAGGGAATGCCGTCTTGGATGACAAATTGGATGTTCATCAGGCCCTTGACGCCGATTGCCCGGGCGATTCGGCAGGCGATGAGGACCAGTTGGCTTTGGATTTCCGAACTTAGCGTGACTGGCGGGTAGACGGCCATCGAGTCGCCCGAGTGGACGCCGGCGCGCTCGATGTGCTCCATGATGCCGGGCACCAGGGTCGAGTCGCCGTCGCTGATGACATCGACTTCGGCTTCTTTGCCGAGCAGGTATTTGTCGACCAAAACCGGCTGGCCGGGGTTCGCTTCTTCGGCGAGCCGATAGAAGCCAACGAGCTGGCTGGCGCTGAAAACGATCTCCATGGCCCGGCCGCCGAGCACAAAGCTGGGGCGGACGAGGACGGGGTAGCCGACTTCTTCGGCGACGACGAGGGCTTCGTCTAGGCTGCGGACGGCCTTGCCGCGAGGGCGGGCGACGTGGAGCGATTCGAGAAGGCGGTCGAATTGCTCGCGGTCTTCGGCTTTGGCGATTGCTTCGGGACTTGTACCGAGGACGCGCACGCCGTGCTCTTGGAGCGGCTGGGCGAGGTTGATCGCGGTTTGGCCGCCGAATTGGCACACGGCACCGATGGGCTTCTCGTGGGCGACGATATCGAGGACGTCTTCGAGAGTTACCGGCTCGAAATAGAGGCCATCACCAGTGTCGAAGTCGGTACTGACCGTTTCGGGGTTGTTGTTGACGATAATGGCTCGGTAGCCCATCTCGCGCAAGGACCACACACAGTGGACACAAGAGTAGTCGAATTCGATGCCCTGCCCGATGCGGATCGGTCCAGAACCAAGTACGAGCACGGTCTCAGCCATTCAATCCCGTATTGTGACTGATTCGCCGGTTTGCGTTGCCCGCTGGTACAACTTCATCCAGCCACCATGAGAAAGATCGCGTTTTCCTTCGCTCCACTTGTCGCCGACGAAGCCCAGGGCGTGATCATCCGCCGGGCGATTGGAGGGGATCGCATGATGCTGCTGGATCCGTTCTTGCTTCTGGATCATGTGACGATTGACCCCGCTCATGGTTCGGGTGAGATTGGGTTCCCTCGCCATCCGCATCGGGGCATTGAAACTCTTAGTTATGTGATTTCTGGGAAGGTCTCGCACCGCGACTCGCTGGGCAACAGCGGCCAAGTGGGTGCGGGCGGCACCCAATGGATGACGGCGGGGAACGGGATATTTCACGAAGAGATGCTGGCTCCCGAGGAGGGTGCGGGCGAGTTTCTGCAGCTTTGGACGAACTTGCCGGCGGCTTCAAAGCGGATTCCGGCGGGGTATGTCGGGGCAGAGTCAGTGCCGGTTGTCTCGGAGGGCGACGCGACCGTTCGGGTGATCGCGGGGGAGTTTGGTGGCGTGGCGGGGGCGTTTTCGGACATTGCCGTAAGCCCGACGATTTTGGACATTGAGCTGGATATCTTCGGGCGGGTAACGCTTTCCGGACTGGGCGGGAAGTCCGCGTTTGCCTATGTTCTTAAGGGCGCAGTGCGAAGTGAGGGTGAAGCCGTGGAAGGGCCGACGTTGGCCGTCTTTACGGATGGCGAAAGCCTCGTCCTGAAGGCGGGCGAAGATGGCGCGCGGTTGTTCTTTGGTGCCGCCTTGCCGCTTGGGGAGCCCATTCTCCAGTACCGCTCGCTGGTGATGAACACGACCGACGATATTGCGGAAACTCTCGCCATGATCGCTTCGGACGATTTTGGCAAACCCTGAACGACCCCGGTAGAATTGTCCCATGGTTTTGGTGGCGGCGATGGTGGCGCTTGGTTGGCAAGGGCCGGTTTCGGTGACGTTTGAGGGCAAGCGGGGACCGGGGCGGGGGCAGCGGATTGTGCTTTTGGCCGGGGACGAGGAATACCGGTCGGAGGAGGCCCTGACTCAGCTGGGGAAGATTCTCGCTGAGCGGCATGGCTTCACCTGTGACGTCGTTTATCCGATCGCCAAAGACGGCACGATTGACCCGGAGGTTGTCGACAACCTGCCCGGCATCAGCAAGCTTGCCAAGGCCGATCTTGTGATCTGCATGCTTCGGTTTCGGAACTTGCCGGATGAGCAGATGCAGTTCTTTGGTGACTATATGAAATCGGGCCGACCGATCATTGGTTTCCGAACGGCGACGCATGCGTTCCAGGTTCCGGCGGGACGAAAGTTCGCCGCTTACGATTGGCAGAGTAAGGATTGGCCGGGTGGGTTTGGGCGACAGGTGCTGGGCGAGACTTGGGTGGCTCACCATGGGCAGCACCTGGTGCAGAGCACGCGAACGGTGACGGCACCGACGGGCGTGGGGTCGCCGATTTTGAACGGAGTGAATCCGATCTGGGTTCCGTCCGATGTGTACGAGGCAACGCCACCGGCGGATTCCAAGATCCTGCTCTTCGGGGCCGTTCTCGCGAATATGAGTCCGACCGCGACACCAGTGGCTGGGCCGCAGAACAACCCGATGCGGCCGGTGGCTTGGACTCGGTCGGTGAAGGTCGGGCCGAAGCCGACGACGGTGTTCACCACGACGTTGGGGTCCTCGCTCGATTTTCAGGATGAGAACTTGCGGCGTTTGACGGTGAATGCTTGTTATTGGACGCTGGGCAAGAAGGTCCCGGCTCGGGCGGATGTTGCGTTGGTGGGTAGCTACCAGCCGTCCGCGATTGGGTTCAGCAAACACCGCCGGGGCGTTCGGCCGGGTGAGTTCTGATGTCGTTGCAAAAGACCCTAACATTCCCTTAACATCTCGCGTAAGATGAATTCAGATCTCGCAATGGCGCGAGCTCTGGACCCGATCGCAACTGAATACGACCGCTTGCAGAGCGCCCGCGAACCGAGATCGTGGAGGGCACATTGAAGCAATATCCTGCTGACAGGATCAGAAACGTGGCCATTGTGGGCCATGGTGGCGTGGGCAAAACGATGCTGCTGGAGCATCTTCTCTACACGGCGGGCGCGGTCGACCGAGTGGGCTCCGTGGATGCGGGCAACAGTCAGAGCGACTACGATCCGCTGGAAATCCGGCGGAAACTCTCGCTCACGGCCACCATCTTGCCGCTCGACTGGCACGATCACAAGATCAACCTCATTGATGTTCCCGGCTTTCCCGATTTCGCGGGCGAGCTACATGGCGTGGCGCGAGTCGTTGAGGCGATGATCCTGGTTTGCGAAGCCAAGGCGGACTTGGACGTTGGCTTTGAGCTTGCCTGGGAGATCGCCGAGCAGCACGGCCTGGCTAAATGCATTTTTGTCAACAAGCTCGAACGGGACAGCTCCGACTACGATGGCCTGATGAACACCCTGCACGAGCGCTTCGGGCGAAAGGTTGTGGGAGTCCAGATTCCGATTGGTCATCAGGCGGCTTTCTCGGGAGTGCTTGACCTCCTGAACATGAAGGTCTACAAAGGTCGCGACCGTGGTGTGGAGATTGAGGACGTTCCGGCGGGGTACGCCGAAGAAGCGATCGAGCGGCGCGACAAGATGATGGATGCCGCCGCTGAGGGCGATGATGACCTCGCGATGAAGTACCTGGATGGCCAGGACCTCACCGAAGAAGAGATCGAGCACGGCCTGTTGGTCGGGGTCGAGCGCGGACGCGTAGTGCCGGTGATGGTTGGCTCGGCGTTGAGCGGAATCGGAGTGGCGACTCTTCTCGACCGGATTGTGGGCGAACTGCCTTCGCCGGAAGAGCGGCTGGCGGAAGGGAAGCCGCATGAGATGGAGCCGGACCCGGCGGGACCTCTGGCGGCGCTCTGCTTCAAGACCACGGCCGACCCGTATGTGGGCAAGATTAGCTATGTGCGGGTGTTCAGCGGCACTTTGAAGTTGGACCAATCGGTCTTGAACACGACCCAGGCCAAGGATGAGCGGGTGCATCACCTCTTCTTGCCGCATGGCAAGGGCCAGGAGACGGTGAGTTCGGTGGTTGCGGGTGACATCTGTGCGATCGCCAAGCTGGTTTCCACGCATACGGGCGATACCTTGTCCACCGCGAAGGACGCGATTCAGCTGCCGCAGATTGAGTATCCCGCTCCGGTCTATCGGGTGGCGATCCTGCCGGTAACCAAGGCTGACGAGGACAAGCTCGCTGGTGCCTTGGGTCGGCTGGCAGAGGAGGATCAGACCTTCCACCATCATCGCGATCCGGTGAGCCACCAGGACATCCTGGAGGGCCTCGGCGACATCCACCTGGAGACGGTGATCGAGAAACTGAAGGCGAAGTTTGGCGTCTCGGTGACCACGGCGGATGCCAAGATTCCGTATCGAGAGACGGTGCGGACCTCGGCCAAGGCGCAGGGACGGCACAAGCGGCAGACGGGAGGCAAGGGACAGTTCGGCGATTGCCATATCGAGCTTGAGCCTTTGGAGCGCGGCGGCGGCTTTGTTTTCGAGAACAAGGTCGTTGGTGGTGCGATCCCGAAGAACTTCATTCCCGCGATCGAGAAGGGCATTCGCGAGGCGCTGTACCATGGCTTTGTCGCGGGATATCCGGCGGTGGACATGAAGGTGACGGTGACGGATGGTTCGTACCACGATGTGGATTCAAGCGAGGCGGCTTTCAAGACAGCGGGCGTGCTCGCGATTCGCGCGGCGGTCGATCTGGCTCAGCCGGTGGTTCTGGAGCCGTTGATGCAAGTCTCGGTCGATGTTGCCGACGATGCGGTCGGGGATGTCGTGGGCGACCTGAATGGTCGTCGGGGCCGGTTGTTGGGCATGGAACCAGTGGCACCGGGCAAGACGCGGGTGCAGGCGATCGTGCCGATGGCGACGATGCAGCGGTACGCGCTTGATCTGCGGTCGATCACCAAGGGACGCGGTCGGTTCCATCAGGAGCTTTCGCATTACGAAGAGCTTCCGGCGCTGGAGCAGCAGCGACTGGTGGAATCGTTTGCGAAGCAGCGGGCATCGCGCGAGCAGGATCACTGATCGTGGCTATCGGTGGGAACCCGGCAGAAACGATTGCCGGGTTCCCACTTATGTGTTCGCGCAGGATAGAATCATGTCAATGCGAGAGCAATGGAGTGAGGAGCAGGCCATGGACTGGGCCAGCGAACAGCCTTGGGTCGTGGGATGCAACTTTATCCCGAGCACTGCGGTCAACCAATTGGAGTTTTGGCAAGCAGAGACCTTCGATCCGGAGACGATTGACCGTGAGCTTGGATGGGCGGCAGGCTACGGGATGAATGCGGTCCGAGTCTATTTGCATGACATTGCCTATGAAATTGACCCGAAGGGGCTGCTTGAGCGGATCGACCGCTTCCTGACGATTGCTTCGAAGCATGGCATTCGCACCATGTTTGTCTTTTTTGATGACTGCTGGAATGCAGAATCGAAGCCGGGGCCCCAACCGCTTCCGCGGCCGGGAGTTCACAACAGCGGTTGGTTGCGAAGCCCGCAAGACAGCCAACGCCGCTGGCCAGCCGATCTGGATCGGCTCAAGGTTTACGTTCAGGCGGTGATTGACCGGCACAAAGACGATCCAAGAATCTACGTTTGGGATCTTTACAACGAGCCAGGCAACTCGCACTATGAAGATAGCTCGTTGGTCTTGATGTCGAGCGTGTTTGAGTGGGCTTGGGAGATTCGGCCCTCGCAGCCCCTCACGGTCGGCACGTGGTTCCATAACGACCGGTTGAACAACGAGCAACTAGAATGCAGTGACGTCATCACCTTTCACGATTATGGTTTCGTGGAAGGTTTGCGTGACCAGATTGGTCGCCTTAGGCAATATGGCCGCCCGGTCATTTGCACTGAGTGGTTGGCCCGGACCACCGGGAGCTTAGTTCAGACTCACCTGCCGGTTTTCAAGGCCGAACAGATTGCTTGCTTCAACTGGGGTTTGGTGGCAGGGAAGACCCAAACCATTTACCCTTGGGGCTCCGCTCTTGCCTCCGAGGAGTTGGATCCCTGGTTCCACGACCTCTTTTTTCCTGACGGCAAGCCGTATTGCGCCGAGGAAGCGGCGGCGTTCCGCGAACTCACCAGCCAACCCTAGTGAGGCCGAAGACCCGGGTCGCACTTGAGCGTTGTATACTCATACGGTTGAGTGTGCCACTAGCATGAGCAAGGACTATTACGCCTTACTGGGAGTTTCTCGCAGTGCCGATGAGAAAGAGATCAAGTCGGCCTATCGCAAGCTTGCGCGCAAACTGCATCCGGACGTGAACCCAAACGACAAGGTGTCGGAGGCACGCTTTAAGGAGGTAAGTGAGGCTTACGAAGTGATCGGCGACCCCGAGAAGCGGAAGCTCTACGACCAATACGGCCACAACTGGGAAGCGGCCTCGAAGATGGGCGATGTGGGGCCGAATATGGATTTCGGTGGCGTCGGCGGCGGTGGCGGCTTCGAGCAGATTTTTGAGACCTTCTTCGGCGGCGGTCGTGGCGGCGGACGAGGTAACCGAGTTCAGTTCGACTTTGGCGATGGCCCGCGCGATGGTTCTCGGGGCGGTGGATTTAACGACTTTGGCCAAGCCCAGCCGCGCGACATCGAGAAGACCATTGAGGTCCCGCTGGAGGAGATCGATTCGGGCACAAAGCGCCTGCTGACCTATCAGACCATGGATGCCCAGCGCACTCGCGACAATATCGCGACGGTGCCGACGACCAAGAAGATTGAGGTTTCGATTCCGGCGGGGACGGCAAATGGGCGGAAGCTGCGGGTCCCCGGTAAGGGAGCGGCGGGCGTCAATGGCAAGGGAGGCGACCTCTTTGTAACGGTGAAGTGGGCGGCGCACCCCAGTTTCCGCATGGTCGATGACCATTTGGAGACCGACGCGGTGGTGCCGTTTACGACGGCGGCACTGGGTGGGGAAGTGAAGGTCGCGACGTTGCGGGGCAAGGTGACGGTGAAGATCCCCGCTGGTTCGCAGTCGGGCCAGTCGCTTCGTCTTGGTTCTCAGGGTCTGATGCGGGAGGATGGGCGTCGGTGTGACCTCATCGCGCGCATCAAGATCACGGTTCCGAAGCAACTGACCGACCGTGAGCGCGAACTGCTGATGGAGCTTCGAAAGATTGGTGAGGAGCGCGGTTGAGGGCGCACAACCATCCGGTCTATATGATCGGGGTTGCCGCGCAACTTTGCGGGGTTCACCCCCAGACTCTGCGGCAGTATGAGCGACTCGGCTTGGTGGTTCCGGCCCGGGTGGGCGCGAAGAATCGGCTCTATAGTGAGGCGGATATCCTTCGGGTTCGTCGTATTCAACGGCTCACGCAGGATATGGGCGTCAACCTCGCGGGCGTGGAGTTGATTCTGCGTTTGCTGGACGAGATGGAGCAGCAGCGGATGGACATGCAGGAGCAATTTCGCGACTACGTGGTGGAAGCGGAGAAGCGCATCATGCAGCTCTTGGCAAACCCGAACATCCCGATGCGAAAAGATGAGAGTCTGCTGCCGATCCCGGACATTCGGCCTAAGCAGCGAATCGATCTTTAGACAGTTGTCTAAATCTTCGCTATAATCGTGGACATGGTTCCGCTGATTGCGCTTCTTTCGCTGTCTTTCGATTCTCGCGAAGTCAAGTTTCCTGGCGTCGATGGCGTGGTGCTGAATGGCACCTTGCTTCTGCCTGCGAGGGCGAAGAACGTGCCTGCCGTGGTTTTGCTGCCGGGTAGTGGCCCGACGGATCGGGATGGCAACTCTTTGGCGGCTGGTTTGCGGACGGACCTTTTGAAGAGCATCGCGGAGCGGCTGGCGAATGATGGGATCGCTTCGGTCCGGTTCGATAAGCGCGCCACCCCGGGCTATCGGTCGGTTTGGCCGAAGACGATTCCTGAGATTAACAAATTCTTCCGTATGGAGGCGTTCTCGGGAGATGCGGATGGCGCGATCAAGTTCTTGCGGTCCCAGCCGGGGATCGATCCCAAGCGGGTGGGCATGATTGGCCACAGTGAGGGTTCGCTCTACACCTTGCAATTGGCGGACAAGTACGCCTCGACCTCGACTCCCTTGCGGGCGATCGTGAGTTTGAGCGGCGTGGCCCGGCCGATGGATGCGGTGATCATGGATCAGCTGCGGCTGAAGCTGCCGCAGCAGCTACCGGCCAACCAAGTTCAGACCTACCTCACCTACGCGGAGTCGGCCCTGAAGGCGGCGAAGGAAGACAAGCCGTTTCCGCCCAACTGCCCGCCGGGGTTGCAAGGGCTCTTCAATGGCACGGTGCAGAGCATCATGCATGGCTACACCACGGCTGAACCGGTCCGTTGGGCGCGCGGATTTCGTGGGCCGGCGTTGGTGGTGAATGGCGAGTTTGACAATCAGGTTTCGCCGACCAAGGATGCTCAGGTGCTGTTCGATGCTCTCAAGAGTCGGAAGCGGGCGGTTTCGGAGCTGTTCCTCGTCCCGAAGGCGAGCCACAACCTCAAGGTGAGCCCATCGTTCACGGCGGATACATTCGATGGTCCCGTTGCGCCGGGGGTTTTGGACCGCATTTCTGGCTTCCTGAAGAAGAATCTCTGAGCGGGTACTTTTGGGGGCATGCGGATTGAAGTGTGCTGTGGGAGCGTGGAGGAGGCCATCGCCGCCGAGGCGGCGGGGGCGGATCGCGTTGAGCTTTGTGCGGGCCTGCCGACGGGCGGAGTGACCCCCAGTGTTGGGATGATCGAGGAGGCGCGGGCGGTGCTTCGGATTCCGATTGTCGCGATGGTCCGCCCTCGCGAGGGGCGGGCGAACCCACCGATGAGCGACTTTCGGGCTTCGGTACGCGATGTGCGGCATTGCTTTTCGGCCGGGGCCGATGAGGTGATCGTCGGGGTTTTGGATGCAGCGGGCGAGATTGATATGGACCTGAACCGGGAGTACCTCGCTGCGGCCGAGGGGCTGCCTGTGGCGTTCCATCGGGTGTTTGATATGACGCCAGATTTGGATCGGTCCTTGGAGTCGTTGGTGGAGCTTGGCTTTGCTCGTGTTTTGACGAGCGGGGGGGCGGCGGATGTGGATTTGGGGATGGCGCGGCTTGGGTCTTTGGTCGTTCGGGCCGCCGGTCGTATCACGATTTTGCCTGGGGGTGGGGTGCGGCCCCACAACGTGCGGGCGCTGGCCGAAATAGGTTGCACCGAAGTTCACTTTTCTTCGCGCCGCGCGAGTCGGTTTTCGGGGTACGGCGGGGTCGAGGATTTTGAGCCGGATGCCGATCGCGTCCGGTTGGTCCGCGAGCTTGTCGGCTAGATTTTCGGGTTGGCGGGCACGGGCGCGCTGGTCTCTGGTAATATACTCTTCCACGCTTGCCCAGGTGGCGGAATTGGTAGACGCGCTAGTTTCAGGTACTAGTTTTCGCAAGGAAGTGAAGGTTCGAGTCCTTTCCTGGGCACCATTCGATTTCGGTGAGATATCTCCCGAGTGTTGATCTTTGGCTGATCGTCCGGTTTGGGGGGTCTGCAACCCCGTCCGGGGTAGTAGGTTCGCGGTTGATCTTCCCCGGGGTGGTTAACCCGGGCTTTAGGTGTGGAACGGCGCTGCCGTTCGGGTGCCTTTCGTTCTTTTCTGCGGTTGCGGGGGCCCAGGGTCGGGCCGCACTTTCAGTGCTTGGGGTTGGGTCCGGGCTTGGTACCAGGGCTTTCCCTCTTCGCAAATTTGGATCGGCCTTGCTGGCCTGCGATGGCAGTTCGTGGGGAGTCGTTGATCCTGGGACAGGATCAATGGCGGTTCGTGACGGGATTGAATGTGCAACCCCGTCCGGGGTTGGTGAGCTTGCTGGTTCTTTATCCCGGGGTGGTTACCCCGGGCTTTTGGGTGTGGAACGGCTCCGCCGTTCGGATGCCTTTGTTCGTTTGAGTGGGCGTGTGCCGAAGTCTGTCGCACTTGCAGTGCTTGGGTTGGGGGCGGGCACCAGGGCTTATGCCGTTCGCAA
>JBMOJD010000079.1:0-15392 GCA_049317025.1 Fimbriimonas sp.
AGCTTCATCCGGAAGACATTGAGTTGCTGGCGGACGATGTCCTCTTCGCCCATGTAGACCTCGCATTCGAGGCCGAAGAGCGCGCAAACCGTCGCCGTGGCCACGCCGTGCTGGCCCGCCCCGGTCTCGGCGATGATGCGCTTCTTGCCCATCCGCAGCGCAAGCAGCACCTGGCCGAGTGCGTTGTTGATCTTGTGCGCGCCGGTGTGGTTGAGGTCTTCACGCTTGATGACCACGTGGAGGCCGGTCTGGTCGCTCAGCCGACGGGCTTCGGTGAGGGCACTCGGTCGCCCGACGTATTCGCGCAGGTACCGGTCGAATTCGGCGCGAAATTCGGGATCTGCCCAAGCGCGGTCGAATTCATGCTCCAGCTCCTCAAGAGCGGGCATCAGGGTTTCGGGAACGTAGCGCCCGCCGAAGGCGCCAAAGCGACCGCGGGCATCAGGACGAGTGACCATGAACCTATTCTACGCAGTTCATTCGAAGTCGCAACCCGAACTGTCGCGGATCGGCGCATATTGGGGATCGAAAGGCTTGGCTTCCACGCCCGCCGCCTTCGACATTGTCTTGTTCATCTCCAGCAAGATCCGCTTGGAATAGCCCGGCCACATCTTCACGACCTTGCCTTCGGGCGAAAGCAGCACGCTGTAGACCGACCGAGGGGCCTTGTAGTGGTGGATGATCTCGAGCTTCGGGTCGGGCAGGATGGGGAAGGGAGGCAGCATCGCACCCGCCCACTTCTTGGCTCCCTCGACGTCCTTATCGATCACGCCAACAAAGTCCACTTTGCCGCCCAGATGCCGGTAGAGACGATCGAACAGCGGGGCCGAATCGAAGCTGCAAGGGCACCCTTCCTTGATGAAAACCACGAACTGGGGCTTCGCCCGCAAGCCGCCAAGGGTGACCACCTGGCCGGTTTCGTCCTTGCGCGTGTAGGTCGGCAGCTTCGCCCGGGTGACCTCGTCGGCCTCCTCTTGCATGGTCGAAGTCACCGGGTGACGCGGCTCGGCCGTATCGATCTCGCTCGTGGGCTTGGACGGTTGCGATTGGATGATGAGGTACGCGCTCGCAATTCCGAGAGCGACGGCAAGGGGACCGGTGATCAGGATCGGGCGAAAGCGCATGATTGGAGTGTATCCAAGTTCTTCTACGACACCGTGACGACGGCCATCGAGCTCCAGCGGTCCTGAATTCGCTCGCACATCAACTGATTTTCGGGCTTTTCCAGTTTGGGGTCGGCCTGGACGATGCGCTTGGCGACTTCGCGCGCCTGGATCAACATTTCGCCGTCTTGCACGAGGTCGGCGAGTTTGAAGTCTAGGTTGCCACTCTGCTTGGTTCCCGCCAGTTCGCCCGGTCCGCGCAAGCGCAGGTCCTCTTCCGCGATCCGGAAGCCGTCGGTGGTCGCGACCATGATGTCCATCCGCTTCTGGGCATCCTCTGACTTGGCATCTGCGATGAGGACGCAGAAGCTCTGGTGGACACCTCGGCCCACCCGTCCGCGAAGCTGGTGCAACTGCGAAAGGCCGAACCGATTGGCGTCTTCGATCACCATGACACTGGCGTTGGGTACGTCAACGCCGACTTCGATGACGGTCGTGCTGACCAAGATATCAAGTTCGTGCCGCCGGAATTCGTCCATCACGCGCTCCTTGTCGGCCGATTTCATCTGGCCGTGGAGCAGCCCGACGCGAAGGTCAGGATAGACCTGGGTGCTGAGCCGGAGGTGAAGTTCCTCGGCCGCTTGGGCTTGCATCTTCTCGTTCTCGCTCACCATGGGGCAGACGAAATAGGCTTGCCGCCCGCTCGCTACCAGCTTGGCCACGGCGGCGAAGACTTCGACGCGTTCGGATGGCCGCTTGAAGTGCGTTTTGATCTCGCGGCGACCGGGCGGGAGTTCGTCGATGATGCTGACATCGAGGTCGCCATACATGGTCATGGTGAGCGAGCGTGGGATCGGGGTCGCGGTCATGACGAGCACATCTGGGTTGCCCATGCCTTTCTCACGAAGGGCCATGCGTTGACGGACGCCAAAGCGATGCTGTTCGTCCACGATGACGAGGCCGAGGTTGCGAAAGCTGATGCCATCTTGGATGAGCGCATGGGTTCCAACCGCGATGGAGGCGAGACCAGACGCGGTGCGCTCGGCGGCCTTGCGCTTGGCCGCGACCCCAAGCTTGCCAACGAGCAGTTCCACGGTGATTCCCAGGGGTTCGAAGAGCCGTCGCAGGTTCGCCGCGTGTTGCTCAGCGAGAATCTCGGTGGGAGCCATCAGGGCGGCCTGGTAGCCAGACCGCACCGCGGCGAGCATCGCGCAAGCGGCCACAGCCGTTTTGCCCGAGCCGACGTCGCCTTGGACCAGGCGGTTCATCGGGACGGGGATCGCCATGTCGTGGAGAATCTCCCCGACCACCCGTTGCTGGGCTCCAGTGAGAGTGAACGGGAGCATCCGCCCGACTTGAGCCCAGAAAGGTTCGCGGTCGCGCTCGACGGCAGCCTCGGCAGCGAACAGAGTGGAAGAGACATCGCGCAGCTCACCCGAGGCGGCAGTTCGGGCGCTTGCAGCTGCGGGCAACTCGGCCCCGGCAAGAAGCTGAGCGATGGGGAAGCCAATTCCCATCTCAAGTTGGGTCTCGGCCCGCCGCATGGCGAGGGCCAATTGCATGTAGAGAAACTCCTCGAATACGAGGCGGCGGCGGGCCATCAGTCGCAGTCGCTCTTCCTCGGGGAAGTGCATCTGGCGCAGGCTCCAGACGATGGGACGGAGGTCGTTTTCGCGCCGGATGGATTCGGGCAGGGGGTCGGCAAGCGAGCCCACGTACTTATCGATGGCCGAGCGAACGGCCGAGCGGACGCTACGCTGGGTCACGCCCTCGGTCAGGGGGTAGACGGCGACGATGCGGGCGAACTCTTCGGGGTCGGCGTCTTCGTCGATCTTCTCCCACTCAGGGGCGGCGATTTCGGGGGCATAGTCGCCTTCTTTGACTTGGCCGTAGGCGAGGACTTCACCTCGGTAGTGTTCCAGAGCCTTGCGAACCCAGGGTTGGTTGAACCAGACCAAGAACGCGCTGCCGCTGGCATCGCGAATGGTCGCCTTGATGATCATCATCCCGCCGCGCGTCGGTCGGGCGTCCACCTGAGTGATACGGCCTCGAATGGTCGCGAATTGGCCGGGGACGAGGTCGCGGATGCGGGGGAGGTTGCGCCGATCCTCGTAGCGACGAGGGAAGTGGTAGAGCACGTCCGCCACCGTCCGCAAGTTCAGCTTCGCAAAGGCGGGCGCGAGGCGTGGCCCCACCCCTTTGAGAAACTGCACTTCGGCGGAAAGAGTCGGGTCGGCCATCCCTTTGATCAGACGTCCTGAGCGCCATGGATGGCGCAGGTACCCTGTGAGTATGGCGGATTCTGCTTTTCCCGACCCACCCAAGGACGAACAACTCGAAGCTCGTCTGCGAAAGCTGTTGGGTGAAGAGGAGCCGAAGCCGAGACCCGAAGATCGGCTCCAGCAGATCGCCGAAGAAATCGAACACATTCCGCTCCCGCAGATGCCGGAAGTGCCGGAATGGAATTACGAGCCGAAGCAGGTCAAGCGGCTGGAAACCACCTCCAACTATTCCGGGCTGGGGAATGGCATGCAGATCGCCTACACCCTCATGGGATTCCCGATGGCGGGCGTTCTGATCGGATACTTCGTCGATCAGCCCACCAATGGGAGTCTGGGCAAGGCTTTGGGTTGCTTGGTCGGGGCCGTGCTCGGCTTGGTGGTGGCGCTCCACCTCATGAAGCGCTCGAATCCTTGATGTGAGCCTGAAGTTCTTTGCGAGTTGGAAGGCAGCGCTGGCCACGAGTTTGGTCGCTCTGCTGGGGGGATATCTCTATGCCGGGGCCACAGGATTGGTCGGCATCGCCCTCTCCTTGGTGGGGGGGGCGGGCTACATGATTATCGGCTGGTTTGGCGTTCGTGCCTTCGGCGAGAGTATGAAGAAGGATGACTCCGACCTCGCCACGACCATGGCCACGATGTCGATGCTGATCAAGTTTCCTGTGCTTTCGGCGTGCTGGTGGGCCGCACTTCAGTTGAAACACCCGGGGCACAGTTGCTTTCTGGTGGGGTTAGGCTTGGTATACTGCTGGCTGTCCGCTTGGTCCATCTACGCGACCAAATGAACGAAACGATTGCCATGGATGAGCTGTTTGCCGGAAGTACGCAGATGTTGGCCTTTGCCGAAGAGGCGCACAAGGAAGGTGCGAAGCACTCCGGGCACCACACTCTCAACCTCGTTGGGCTCACGTTTTACACCGTCGTTGTCGTTCTAATTCTTTTCTTCTTCCTCTCGATGGCGAAGCGAGAATTCAAGAAGCCAATTTTCAAGACGTTCTGGGCTCAGTACTTCGAGCAAGCCTATCTGTTCATCGAGAACATGTGCGTGGGCACGATCGGGTCGCACGGTCGCAAGTACGTGCCGATGATCCTGACCTTCTGGCTCGTCATTTTCGTCTCCAACCTCGTCGCGCTCTTCTGCCCGACTTCGCCGACGGCGGACCTCAGCTTTAACCTCGGTTTGGCCCTCTGCAGTATTGGATACGTCCAGTACGAGGGAATCAAAGCAAACGGCTTCATCGGCCACTTCTCGCACTTCGCCGGTCCGAAGCTCGGTGGCATTCTCGCCATCCTAATCTCACCGATCATCTTTGCCATCGAGATCATCTCTGAGCTGATGAAGAACGTCTCGCTCAGCTTGCGAATTTACGGCAACATCGACGGAGGCCACCGCGCCGCCGATGCGATGAATGAGCTGGCTTCGCAGCAACTGATCCCGGTCGGAGCTTTCATGCTGCCGATCAAGCTTCTCACCTGCGTGGTGCAAGCCATGATCTTCTGCCTTCTCACCTGCGTGTACCTTTCCCTTGTCACGCACCACGACGAAGAGCACGATCACGAGCACACGACCGCAGAAGCCCATTAGATTTGTATCCTCAAGAATAGTTAAACATCAGGAGAACCAACAAAAAAATGAACGTAATTGGACTAAGCATCGCGGCGCTCGGAGCCGCACTCGGCCTCGCCTTGATCGGATACTCGGCCATGCAGAGCATGGGACGACAGCCGGAAGCTATCGGAAAGCTTCAGGTTGCGATGCTGATCGCTCTCGCCTTCGTTGAGTTGGTCTTCCTGCTCACCGTCTTCGTTGGCGCCCCTCAGCTCGCTCAGCTCGAGAACGCCGGTAAGGTCGTTGCTCCGGTTTCCACCGAAGCTGCTAAGTAAGGCATCCTTTCATTAACCGAAACAACCATGGTGCCAGCATCGTCTGGCACCTTCCAATCTTATGAGTGAGACGTCTTCTTTTAAGGGCCCGAATCCATGGGTCGGAGTAATCGCCGGTGCGGCGATCATGGCTGGGGGCTGGTACCTCAACCTTAACAACATTCCCGACCTGCATGCGCTTGAAGAGCAGGGGATTCCCGTCAATCTTGGCAAGGCAATCGCCACGCTTGGCGTTTTGCTCATCCTCTTCCCGGTCGTGCGGCTGTTCTTCATCGATCCGCTCCACGATGCGATCCAAGAGCGAACTTCGAACCTGGAAAGCACTTTCGCCGAGGCCGCTGATCTTCGTGCTCGAATGACCGAGATGAAGGCCGACTACGAGCAGAGGCTCGCCAAGACCGAAGCCGAGGCCCGCGAGAAGATTCAAGCAACCGTCAAAGAGGCTCAGGCCATCCGGACTCAGCTTGTGGCCGAAGCAACCGCGAAGGCAGACGCCATCGTGAAGCAAGCTCGAGAGGAAGTTGAGGCCGACCGAAACCGCGTGCTGACCGAACTCCGACTTCATGTCGTTGACCTTTCGCTGGCAGCAGCCTCCAAGGTCGTCGGCGAGAACATGGACTCCGAGCGCAACCGAAAGCTGGTTGAGAACTTCATCGATACGGTGGAGGCAAAGGCCTAACCATGCGAGACACTCGGCTAGCAAAGCGATACGCAAGCGCGCTTTTCCAGACTGCGGTGAGTCACCAGATGGTGGCGGCAGTCGAAGCCGACCTCAACGCGATCTCGGACCTCATCCAGAATCAGCCGACCTTCCGAGAATTCCTTCTTTCTCCCACCACGAATCGCGAAGACAAGATCACTTTCGTCAACCGCCTCTTCGGAGACCGCGCCACTGCGCTGGCTCTGAACGCCCTGCGGTTGGTCATCGAGAAGCGCCGCGAGCGGTCGCTCGTCGAGATTCGAGACGTTTTTGTCGAGATGCGACGAGCGCAAGAAGGCATCATTTTTGCGACTGTCACGTCGGCCGAGGCACTCGCCGAAGGCCACAAGAACGCAATCGTCCACAAGCTTGCTGACCAGTTGGGCAAGCGAATTGAACCCGAGTTTTTTGTCGATCCTTCCTTGATCGGGGGCGTGAAAGTCGCTTATCAAGACAACGTTTTGGATGGCACCGTCAAGGGAACCCTTGGCAAACTTCGCGAAAAGCTTCGATACGACCTTTTGAAACAGTCCTAAAGGACTCAGTAGAGAATCCCAATGGCAATCAGACCCGAAGAGATCACCAGCATCCTCGCCCAAGAGCTCGGCAAGTTCGAGAAGAAGGTCGAGACCGAACACGTCGGCACCGTCCTCCAGGTTGGCGATGGTATCGCCCGCATTTATGGCCTGCCCGACTGCCAAATGGGAGAACTCCTTGAGTTGCCCCAGGGCGTCATGGGCCTCGCCCTCAACCTCGAAGAAGACTCGATCGGTGCCGTTCTTATCGGCGACGACCGCAAGATTCGCGAGGGTGATGCTGTCCGAGAAACCGGACGCATCATTGAGGTCCCGGTCGGTCGTGCCCTGCTTGGTCGCGTTGTCAACGCGCTTGGCCAGCCCCTCGATGGCAAGGGGCCGATTGCGGCGACTGAGTTCCGCCGACTCGAGACCGGTGCCCCCGGCGTTGTGGACCGACAGCCCGTTACCGAGCCCCTCCAGACGGGTATCAAGGCGATTGACGCGATGATCCCGGTTGGACGTGGCCAGCGTGAGCTTGTCATCGGCGACCGCCAGTCGGGCAAGACTTCGATCTGTATCGACACGATCATCAACCAGAAGAAGACGTTCGAATCCGGCGGTAGCCCGGTTCACTGCATCTATGTCGCTTGCGGCCAGAAGATGGCGAACGTTGCTCGCGTCGTGCAGACCCTCACCGAGCTTGGCGCGATGGAATACACGACCATCGTTATCGCTTCGGCCTCCGACTCGAACGCTGAGCAGTACCTCGCTCCGTTCACCGGATGCGCCATCGGCGAGTGGTTCCGCGATAACTCGCAGCATGCCTTGGTCATCTACGATGACCTCTCAAAGCACGCCGCCGCCTACCGCGCCCTATCGCTCTTGCTCCGCCGTCCGCCCGGACGCGAAGCCTATCCCGGCGACGTTTTCTATCTCCACTCGCGCCTTCTGGAGCGAGCGGCGAAACTGAACGATGAACTCGGTGGCGGCTCGCTTACCGCACTCCCGATCATCGAAACCCAGCAGGGCGACGTTTCCGCGTACATCCCGACCAACGTTATCTCGATCACGGACGGCCAGATTTACCTGGAGCCGGACCTGTTCTTCGCCGGTATCCGACCCGCTATCAACGTCGGTATCTCGGTTAGCCGTGTGGGTGGAAACGCCCAGATCAAGGCGATGAAGTCGGTTGCCGGTAAGTTGAAGCTGGAAATGGCGCAGTACCGCGACGTGGCTGCGTTCGCGCAGTTCGCTTCCGACCTCGACAAGGCCACTCAGAATCAGCTCATCCGAGGCCAGCGCCTCACCGAGCTTCTGAAGCAGGACCTCGCGACGCCTTACGACGTCTACGATCAGATCATTGCGATCTACGCGGGCGGCCAGGGTGTGCTCGACGTCCTCTCGAACGAGGAAGTCAAGCCGTTCGAAGCCGGACTGATTAAGTTTGTCTACGAGAAGTACCCGGATGTGGTGGAGAAGCTCCGCCAGACCAAGGCTCTCTCGGGCGATATCGAGGAAACCCTGAAGAAGGCGATCCACGAGTTCGCGGGCGCGTTTGCGAAGAAACCAGCCGGAGTGGCATAACCTAACCTTCTATGGCGACGCTTAAGCAGATTCGGGGCCGCATCAAAGCGGCCAAGAACATCCAGCAGATCACCCGAGCAATGAAGCTCGTGGCGGCCGCTCGCTTCAAGCGAGCCACGGACCGAGTGTTGGAGGCACGACCCTACAGCGAGAAGCTGCGCGAGGTTATGCTTTCGCTCTCGGCAGGTGGCGATCTTCCTTCACACCCTTTGATGGAAAAGCGTCCCGAGATCAAGAAGGCAATTCTGATCCTCGTGACCTCGGATCGTGGACTTGCTGGTTCGTACAACACCAACCTCCTTCGCCGGTCCGGCGACTGGATGAAGGCGCAAGATTTCGAAGTCGAGTTGCTGACCGTCGGTAAGAAGGGTCTGCAGTTCTTCGGACGTCGTGGAGCCACCATAGGCCATTCGCTTTTGATGCCTTCGGCAGGCGCCCGCTTGCAGGATGCGGTCGAAGTGGCACGAATCACGCGCGCGAAGTTCGAGTCGGGCGATGCCGACGCGATCTTCGTTTGCTACGCGAAGTTCTTCTCTGCGATCCGACAGGTTCCCCAGATCGTGCAGCTTCTGCCAATCGAGCCACCCGAAGGGGCAGAGTCAACCTCGCAAGGGGCCGACTTCCTGTTCGAGCCCGAGCCTAGGCTCCTGCTCGACACGCTTCTCCCGCGCTACTTCCAGACTTTGCTCTGGCAGGCCATGCTAGAGGCGACCGCTTCCGAGTTTGGTTCGCGAATGACAGCCATGACCGCAGCCACCGACAACGCAGGCAAGATGATCACCGACCTGACGTTGAAGGCCAACCGACAGCGGCAGGCCAACATCACGAAGGAGATTCTCGAGGTCGTCGGCGGCGCCGAAGCCCTCAAGAGCTAAGCCGCTTTCGGCTTGAGAAAGTGGGCGGCGACCAAAGAGCCCAGAGCGAGCACGGAAAGTGCGACCATGAGGCCAGCTGGAAACAGCTGGCCTTTTTGCGTCAGAGGTCCAGCAAACCGCCCGATGAGGCCGAGCGCGACGAGGGCGCAGAGTCCGTAGCCGACGGCCTGATTCTTTGCCGCCACGGCCACACCCACGAGTACTAGCAGCCCCGAGCCGCCCGCACCGGCAAGCGAGGCAACGCTCTTGACCCGAACGAAAGCTTCGAGGCCAAGGGCGATGGTGATGACGGCATAGGAACCAAGAACGGCGTTGAGCCAGCGCATGACCTTAGTTTGGCAGAGATGGGGAACGCAGGTGGAGAGCCGCGAAACAGAAACGCCCCACCTGGCAAGGCCAGGTGGGGCGCTTTCATGACAACTTAGCCTTAGGCTTCGTCGTCTTCGACCGTGATCTTCTTCTTGGCCGAAGGTTCCGGAGTGGCCGGAGCGGCTGCCGCCGCTTCCAGAGCCGAGACCTCGCTGGTCGCGCTTTGCAGCGCGGTGGACATCGATCCCTTCTTGGAGATGTAGATCGAGCCCGCCAGCAGGGCGAGAGCAACGGCCGTGATCAGCACGAGCGTATTCGTGCCGAGTGGCTGAATGACCACCGGAGCGATGAGCAGCGCGACCAGGTTCATGACCTTGATCAGCGGGTTCAGCGCGGGGCCAGCGGTGTCCTTGAACGGATCGCCGACGGTGTCGCAGACAACCGCAGCCTTGTGAGCTTCGGTGCCCTTGCCGCCGTGCAAGCCATCTTCGATCAGCTTCTTCGCGTTGTCCCACATACCGCCCGAGTTGGCGAGAAGAACGGCCATCAGCTGACCCGTGAGGATCGTACCGGCGAGGAATCCGCCCAGTGCCTGGGCACCGGTCAGGTTGTAGTAGTTGTCGCCGATCTGCACGGCAGGCTTGCCGATGGCGAAACCAAAGGCAACCGCAACCGGGAGGGCGATCGCAAGGACACCCGGTCCAAGCAGTTCGCGCTGGGCGGCAGCGGTGACGATGGCAACGCAGCGAGCATAGTTTGGCTTGCTCGTGCCGGCCATGATTCCCGCATCCTCGCGGAACTGGCGACGGACTTCGTTGATGAGTTCGAAGGCCGCGCGTCCGACCGCGTTGATCGCAAACGCCGAGAACAGGAACGGAGCCGCGCCACCGATGAGCATTCCGAGGAAGATCTCGGGCAGGTCGAGTCGGAGGCCGATGCCGCCTAGCTTGGCACCTTCGAGGTACGAGTGGAACAAGGCGACGGCGGCCACAACGGCAGTCGTGATCGCAAAGCCCTTCGTAAGAGCCTTGGTCGTGTTGCCAGCGGCGTCCAGAAGCTGGACGGCACGGGCGCCACGGGCGTTGTCATGCCCCTCTCCGCTCATCTCGTAGACGCCCTGGGCGTTGTCCGAGATCGGGCCGAAGGTGTCCATGGCGAGCACGTAGCCGGTCGTGGTCAGCAGACCAAGGCCGACGAGCGCCACACCATAGAAGCTCAGCAGGTAGCCGCCGAACTGGGCCGGATCGAAGATGAAGAGCGGGAAGATCAGCGCGATAACAATCGCGAAGACCATGAACACGCTCGATTCAAGTCCATAGGCGAAGCCTTGGATGATCATCGGAGCAGGACCCGCGGTGGCCACACCGGCAACTTCTTGCGTGGGCTTCTTGTGAGTCGAGACGTAGTAGTCGGTCAGAGCTTCGATGGCGAACGCGAGCACGACGCCAAAGGCGATGCAAGCGAAGAAGCGCCACCACTCGACCGGAGTGCTGTTGACGACGAGAACGTCCATGGTGGCCTGGGGCGGGATCGCCGCAGCCTGGCCCTGGTTGTTTCGCGCGTCTTGGGCGACCTTCTCAATGGTAGGAACGTCGACCTTGAAGTAGGAGAGGTTCTCCTGACCGGCCAGTCGGTGCGGTCGGGCGACCAAGGGGAAGGCGAGGGCGAAGTCCTTCGTCTCGGCATTGTAATACAGGTCAACCGTCTTCACATCCAGCTTGGTGATAGTGGCGGTGATCTTCTGCTCGATGGCCGACTTGCGCTGGGCTTCCAGCTGCTTGTCGAGGTCTTTCTCGCGGATGGGGCCAACCCACTGCTTGCGGTCGATCTTCTCGGCCGGGACGGGAGGCTGTCCGTTTGCGCCGGGTCGGGCGGGGAGGTCGGCCTTGATCGCCAACTCCGCGATGATGAGCTTGTTATCCGCGCCGCCAAAGTTGGCACCCACGGTGGTGAACTGCGAGGTCGGAGGAGGCCCAGCCGGATCTTGTCGTGCTTGCATCGCAAACGCGAGTCCAGGGATCGCCTTCGTGTCTTCGAAGTTCGTGACCTTCACGAAGCCAGTGGTCGGCTTCAGCGGGGCGAGCTTGGAAACGTCGGTGCTGAGGACCGAAGCCACCGCCGACTCTTCCCGCTCGTCGAATCCAGCAGCCTTGACGGCCGGAGTGTTCAGAACATCTTTAGCCGAGACCTGCCAAGACTCCTTGCGGAGGTTGTCGGCGATCTGTCGCTGGGTGTTCTGAAGCAGCTCGAACTCGGCTCGCTCGTAGAATCCTCGCTGAACGAGGGCACTGGTGCCAATCTTCGCGCCGGATCCGCCCATCATGAAGTAGGCAAGAACCGCGGTCATCACGAGCGAGACGACAGCCGAAAGCTGGAATCCACGTCGGATCGGCTTCAGCGGGTCGGCGTCGAGGTCCTCGGTTCCCTTGAGGAAGTGGATACCGATAACCGAGGCAATGATGCCGACGCCTCGGGCCATCAAAGCGAAGAGAATGAGCTTCGTCCAGGTTGCCTGGTCGAAGATAGCGGCGGTTGCCGCGCCGAGCACGATCGCCGCCACCAAGGTGACTTCGTACGATTCGAAAATGTCGGCGGCCATACCGGCGCAGTCGCCAACGTTGTCGCCAACGTTGTCGGCGATGGTCGCGGGGTTGCGGGGGTCGTCCTCGGGGATGCCAGCTTCGACCTTACCAACGAGGTCCGCACCGACGTCGGCTGCCTTGGTGAAGATGCCTCCACCAACGCGCATGAAGAGCGCAGCGAGTGAGCCACCAAAGCCGAAGCCCACGAGGAGCGTGGTGGCATTTTGGCCCGCGGCAAGGAGGATGACGGTCGCACCGATGAGACCCATACCAACCGTGACCATGCCCGCGACGGCTCCAGATCGGAAGGCGACTTCAAGAGCCGTCTTGTAGCTGGTGAGCGCGGCGTGAGCCGTTCGCATGTTGCCGTTGATCGCCATGACCATACCGGCGTAGCCGGCAATGTAGGAACTAGCAACACCAAGCACGAAGGCAACGGCGGTCAGGATCGCAAGCTGGATGCCGCGATCTTGGTAGAGCAGAACGAGGCCAACGAACAGCGCTCCAACGAACCAGAGCATCGTCATGACCTGCTGTCGCAGGTAGGCAAGTGCGCCTTCGCGAATGGCGAGGCCGACTTCTTGCATCTTCTCGCTACCGGGCGAGTGGGCGAGGACCCAGCCACGGAGGTAGAAGCCGTAGGCTAGAGCGATCACACCAAACACGAGCGAGGCCCAGAGGTACTTCTGGTCATCGGCGGTGAAGGCGAGGACAACGTTTTCGCCGCCGGAGGCCATGGCCAACATCGGGACGAGGGTGAGAATGAGAATGGTGAATAATGTGGTGAGGCGGGCCGTTAGGCCACCTTTTATCCATTGCTTGAGCGCGTTCATAGTCGTGAGCAAAGACCCCCTTGGCTTTCACGCTTCCGTGCTCAAGAGAGCACTTGGCCGCAATTTTGAACTTAGGTCATATTACCCAGCCAGAGGCATTCGGGAGCACTCCCGAGGCATCAATGCGTCGCTTTTTGGCCCCCTACTACGACCAATCGAGGCAGAAAGTGAGCGCGGAGCCTTTGCTGTCCTGAAGCCTCGCGTAGGCATCGGCGGCCCGGCCAAACGGGAATACGCCCGCGATGAGATCCTTGACTTGCAGCCCTTCGGGACGAGCCATCAGGTCGAGCACGGTGTGGAAGTCTTCCATCCCGCTGTCGCGGGGGAAAAGGATGCGCAGCTCGCGCTCGAAGGCCTCCTGGTAGTTCAGTCTGAAGGTGTCGGAATAGCTTCCTTGGATCACCAACTGGGGGCTATTTCCTTGGATCTCCCAGGGCTGCGCGCGTAGAGATTTCAGGGACGATGGCAGCACGGCGGCCGCCCCGGTGGCATCGACCACGACGTCGGCCCCGCCGAGAATCTGCTCGTGGACGGCAGCAGCGAGGTCGCCGGTAACCAATTGCGCGGGAACCCCTGCCGCCTGGAGGACCTCCACTCGCTCGGCGCTGAGGTCAAACCCCACCACGTCGGCCCCGCCGAGGTGGAAGAGGCGGGCGGAGAACTGACCAATCGGCCCGAGCCCGATCACGGCGACCTTGGTGCCGGGTTGCCGGTCGGTAATGACGTACCCACGATGCGAGATGGCGGCCAGGCGAGCCAAGGTGGCGGACATCGAATCGAGATTGTCCGGGATCACACAACAGCTCGCCGCCGAACGCACGGCCAGCGAGATATGGCCGCCCCATCCTCGGGGCGCACTGCATCGCTCCGTCCCGCCGCAAAAGATTCGAGTGCCTTCAGCAAGGCCGCTTCGCGACTGGATGACCGTGCCCACGAAGGAGTAACCAGGGACAGAAGGGAAGCTGTAGCCGGGCTGCAAGCCGGTGAGGCAGCGAAGCTCGGTGCCCGGACTGATCGCGGTGAAATCGGCCCGGAGGAGGACTTCGCCTTCCTCTGGTTCCGGGACTTCGACGTCTCCGATCTCAACCTGATTCACGCCAGCGAAGAGCACGGCCTGGGCTTTCATGAAGTCAGTTTTCCATACTTTCTTCGGAATGATGGACTCCGTGGGCCGTAGCCGTCACAATAGGTTATGGGTGCCTTTTTTGCCCCCCGCGAATGGGGGCCTCTTCTCACGGCGATGATCACGCCGTTCGACGCGAATGACCAGGTGAACCTGGCTGAAGCCCGACGGGTTGCGGCTTATCTGGTGGACGTGCAGAAAAACACCGGCCTCGTGATCAACGGAACGACCGGCGAATCGCCAACGACCGATGAAGGCGAGAAACTCGCCGTGCTAGAGGCCGTCCTCGATGAAGTCGGGGACCGCGCCGCCGTTGTCTTCGGTGCGGGCACCTACAACACCCGCGAATCGATCCACCTGACCAAGGAGGCGGAGAAGCGCGGAGCCCATGGCATCATGGCTGTGAACCCGTACTACAACAAGCCGGGCCAAGAGGGTCTGCTCGCCCACTTCACCGCGATAGCCGCGGCGACCTCGCTACCGGTGATGCTGTACAACATCCAGCCCCGCAGCGCGATCAACCTGGAGACCTCGACCTTGCTGGAGTTGGCGAAGATCCCGAACATCGTGGCCGTAAAGGAGGCCTCGGGCAATATCCCCCAGATTTCTGACGTGATCGGTTCCGCCCCCGCAGGTTTTCGGGTTTACAGCGGCGATGATGGCCTGACGCTGCCCGTCCTCGCTCTCGGCGGCTTTGGCATTGTGAGCGTGGCGGGCCACGTTTCGGGCGCGAAGATCCGTGAGATGGTGGATGCGTTTGCGACGGATGTGGCCCGGGCGCGGGCCTTGCACCACGAGTTGATTCCGGTGGTGAAGGCGGTCTTTTCCGCGCCGAATCCGGTTCCGGTCAAATTCGCGCTTTCGCTGCGCGGGTTCGACACCGAAGCGGTGCGGTTGCCGTTGGTCACCCTCAGTGATGCGCAGAAGGCGTTCGTCCGCCAGTTCATCGAGGCCTAGCTTTGGCGACGCTGGTCATCGTGTGCGGCTTGCCCGGATCGGGCAAGACGACGCTAGCCCGGGAGCTGGAGGCACAGCTCGGAGCGGTGCGCATGTGCCCCGATGACTGGATGGAGACGCTCGGGCTCGACCTGTACGACGAGCTTAGTCGTGAGCGAGTCGAGCAGATGCAGTGGACCCTCGGTCAGAAACTGTTGGCTCTAGGCGTCAGCGTGATCATCGAGTGGGGCACTTGGGGTCGCGATGAGCGCGATCGGTTGCGGCTCGGCGCGCGAAGCCTGGGGGCACGGGTTGAGTTGCGTTACCTCGATGCCCCGGACGAGGTGCTCTTCGAACGGATTCAACTCCGTGGACGCGAAAATCCTCCCATCGCGTGGGAGGACGTCCTGTCCTGGCGCGGGCGCATCGAGGTGCCCTCGTCGGAGGAATATCTGCTCTTCGACAATTAGCCTTTTGGCGGGGCGGGCTTGCGCAGGAGTTCCATGCGATGGCTAAACTCCCACTCTTCTTCCCGGGGAAGAGCAACCACTTGTCCGAGATGAACCGATCGCGTTTGAACGTGTATCGACGGCGAAACCGCACGTTGTCCGAGCCGACCATGCCTTTCTCAACCAACCGTTCGATCTCGAACCAATTGCTTCGACC
>JBMOJD010000080.1:0-14420 GCA_049317025.1 Fimbriimonas sp.
TTGTGGCTTTAGGATTGGCCAAGAGCAACGGCGCGGTCAAGGACCTGATGAAGGCAGGCGCGGTGGCTCTGGACGAGGTCCGGCTCGATGACGCCTCAGCGCGCTTCGCGCCGGCGGACCTAGTGGGCCGAGTGCTCCGGGTCGGGAAGCACCAGTTCCGCAAACTGGTCTGAATCATTTCCTATCGTAAAGGCTAGCCAGGGTTAGCACGGGGATCGTGGTTTGCGGGTCGGTGATCCATTCGATCCCGCTGGCTCGGACCTCGACCATTTCCTCCAGCCCGAGGTAGCCGCGGCCGGGCACGGTCACGCCTAGCTCTAGGGTGTAAACCTGGCCCTCTTCGACTGGAACATCGGGCAATCGGCCGTAGCGCTCCCATCGCGGTCCGAGCAAACTACCGCCATCGTGCGCGACCCGCCCTACCTGGTGACCGAGGGCATGGAGATACTCGGGGTACCCCGCCGCGACCAGGAATGCGCGTGCCTTTGCATCCACCTCGTGCCCCAAGACTCCGGGCTTTAGGGCGGCCGCTCCCGCCTGAATCGCTCCGACAACGGCCGCGAGAGCCTCGGCGAGATCGGACGGCAATGCGCTTTCGCCCGGTTTGGCGATGTACCAGCATCGCTGGATGTCGGATGAGTACTCTTCGACGATCACTCCCAGGTCAAGGTGGACCAACTGTCCGGGTTCCAGCCGAATTTCTGCCGAAGGGACGCCGTGACCAATCATTGAGTCAGGACCAAAGTTGACAATCGGATTCCCGGCCCGAGACCAGCCGTATCCCCAGCCGTTCGCATCGATTTCCGCCTGAATCTGGTCGTACAGCGACCGTTCGTCAAGCCCTAGACTCAATCGGCCCGGAACGGAGGCATAGATATCGTTCGTGACCTTCACCGCCGCCTGAATTCGTCGCTTTTCTTCCGGAGTCTTGATTCCGCGCAACCGAGTCACGATTTCGTGGGCCGACTCCAGGCAGTCCTCGAATCGGGTCCCGAGCAGATGCGAGGACAAGAGGCGAAAGAGCCCGTGGGTCAATCCATCGGCTTTGTCATCATCTTCGCTGAAGTTGACGGCGATCCGCGGCTTCTCGCCCGCTGGAATCCAACTCTCCAGTACCTCGAGCAATGGAGTACGAATGCCCTGGACGTAAGGAATAACCTCATCCCAGTCGCCGGAATGCACGAGCGGATCTGCATCGTAGTTCCCAACCACGGCGACTTTGCGCCCATCGCGCCCCACCATTAAAGCCGAGATCCAAACCAGCCCGGTCTCGCAAATGAAGGGCAGAACCGGATCCGACCCCTCGCCGGTTTCGCGGACGAAGGTCAGCCAGACATGGGCCCCCGAGTCCCGAACAATCCCGGCCGCCTGGTCCAGCTTCTCACGGGTCAGTGCACTCACAGCGAAACTCCTAATGTCGTCATGCAATCGTCCTGCTGCCGGTGGTCGGCACTGTGGCCGGATTATACATGGGTGCCTCCAGCGGCTCTGAGGAAGCTTAGTTCTCCGCCGTGGCGATACTTTGCTGTGGCTCCACCGGGGTCGGTCGGTGGGTCGGGTTGCCCCAGCCGGTGTGTCCAGCGTCGGTGGAATCGGGGCCTTCGCGCAGCGGCTGGCTGAAGCTGAGGATGCGGGCGATGGTTTCTTTTGAGACTCCCCGAATCTGGCTGAGGGGGACGCGAATGGCCCCGCCGGGAATCTTGAGTTCGGGGTCGGTGCTCAGGCTGTCTTCGACGGAGAATTCGGCCTGACTGCGGGTCACATCGGGGGGCAAAATGGTCACGCCCCGGGCGCGGGCTTCGTTCACCAATGTGCAGGGACCGTAGTATCCGGCGGGCTGGGCGCTTAGGAGGGCGGCGAAGTAATCGGCCGGGTAGTTCTGCTGGCACCAGATCGACCGGATCGAGATTTCGGCAAAGGCAAGGGCATGGCCTTGGGCAAATCCGTAGCCTTTGAACCCGGCGATGAGCTCGAAAACCTCCTCCGCCACCGCGATTGGGTGGCCATTTTGCTGCATCCGGTCCAGTAGTTCCTCGCGAATGGCGCGACCGTAATCCTCCCGTCGGCGCTTGTGGATCGCATCGCGGATGTCTTCGGCTTGGCCCGAGGAGTAGCTACAGAACGCCTGCAAGAGCTGGTCGATTTGCTCTTGGAACACGACGATGCCGTAGGTGTGGGCGAGAATGCGTTCGAGTTCGGGGTGGGCGAAGCTGTACTTCTCCAGCCCCCGACGTCGGCGGATGAGGGTGTTGATTTTGACCGCCCCGCCGACGCCGGGGCGGATGCCCGCCTGGACCAGGCTGGCATCATCGAGGTTATCCGTCCGCATGCGGATATGGGCCTGGCGCATGGCGGGCGATGCGGATTGGGGGATGCCGATGAGCTCGCCCGAGCGCATGGCCCGGTAGGTCTCGGGATCATCCACCGGCACCCTCTCCACGCTGAAATCTGGCTCCCGCCGTCGGATGCGGGCATCGGTTCCGCCGAGGACATCCTGCCCTCGCAGGCAGAGGATATCGAACTTGTCGAACGCATACTTCGCGCTGCGCTTATCCCATTGGATGATGCGCAGGCCCTGGTCTTCTTCGCGGCTGGCCGCGCTCGCCGACCACATCACGGGCACGGTTTCGCTGATGGGCCGGTCCGAGATCACGACCCCGGAGGAGTGCGCCCGCATGTTGCGGGGGATATCCGTCATGCGTTCGGCGAGTTGGAAGACCCAGCGGAATCGCTCGCGCGGGATGTGGCTGCCGCGAAGCTCGGGCCGACGGTCGAGGGCGGCCTCCAACTGGTCGGGGGCGACGCCCCGGTGCAGCCTTTTTGTGAGGAAGCTGATGACCTCGGGGGCCAGGCCTAGGGCCTTACCGACCTCGCGGATGATGCCGCGCGAGCAGAATGCTCCGACTGCCGCCACCGTGGCCACCCGGTCGACGCCGTACTTTTTGACCATGTAGTTGCGGACATCATCGCGTCGAAAGGCCTCAAAGTCGATGTCGATGTCGGGCCGTTTGCTTCCGTCTTCGGGAAGAAACCGATCGAAATGCAGCTTGTGTCGGATGGCATCGACGCGCGAGAATCCGAGGCAATAGGCGACGACCGAATCGACGACGGACCCCCGCCCGCTGAGCTGGATGTGCTGTTCGCGTGCCCACCGGCAGGTGTCCCAGGCGGTAAGGAAGTGGTTCGAGAAGTTGAGTCGCTGGATGCGGCCAAGTTCAAAATCCAGCCTTTTCCGAATCGCAGGGGTGATTTTTGGATAGAGCCCATGGGCGCCGGAATAGACGATCTCGTGTAGGGCGTGGTTGGGGTCGGGGAAGAGGCAAGGGAGCTGGGTCCGGCCCGGCAAGACATCGTCGTCGCAAGCTTCAACGACCCGCCATGCATTCTCGATGACCTCGGGGCAATCGGCGAACCGCTCGCGCCATTCGTGATTGTCGAGCACGAACCGCTCGGCATTCAGTCCTCGCCGAGGGAGTTCGCGTACGGTGGGTTGGCCGGGGGCGCGTTGGGGTTTGCGGCCCACAATCTCATCGACCAGGCAAAGGGTTTCGGAGCAGACGAGGATATCTTGGACGGTGAAATCTTGCCGATGGGCGTGGGTGGCGATGCCCCCCGCCACCACGGGCACCCCAAGGTGTTCGCCGAGCTCGAAAAGGAGCTTGTTCGTGGTCATTTGCCAGGGCAAATAGCTCCGCTCGATTTCCAGAAAAACTTGGCCATAGAGGTCAATCAGCCGCCGCATGATTCGCTCAGCCTCGGCGTGGTCTCTTCGCATGAGTGCGCGGTTCACCGGACCAAGGTCGCCCCCGGTCAGGCAGAGCAGTCCATCAGCATGCTTCTCCATCCGCTCCCAACGCGCCATCGGGAAGCCGCGGGGTTCATGCATTTGGCACTCAGTGATGAGCTGGGATAGGGAGACATAGCCCCGTTTGCTGCGGGCAATCAGGACGATTTCGCCCCCTTCGGGGAGCTCAAACGACGCCCCGATGAGGGGGCGAATCCCTTGCTTTTGGCAGGCTTTGGCGAACTCCATGCAGCCGATCAGCGAATGGGGGTCGGCGATGCCGACCGCGCCGATCCCGGCCTCGGCGGCGCGCGCGGCGATCTCTTCCGGCAGCATGGTCCCGCGCCCGAAGGCATAACCGCTGATGGCGTGGAGGCAGACCCCCGCGCCATGGTTCGGGACCATGACCTCAAATGGTTTGCGGTCGCGCTCGCGCGCTTGCTCTTCGTAATAGGCCGGACCAAAGCCGCCGCAGGCGGCGGTGACCTTTTCATCCCGAATCTTTCGCGGGCGCAAGCTCCATTCCTCGCGATGATCCTCTTGCGGGGGCTCCTTGAGGGGAGCGACGAGGTTGCCGAGCGAGGGCAAAGGGCGCTCCTCTTCCCGCCGGATGCCGTGGGCATCGATGTAACGCTCAACCTCGCGGCCCGGTTCCATCGACCACCATTCGCCCACTTCGCGCCAACGCGCGAGGACCTCATGACCAGCCGGTGGCATCTTTCCACGTCCTCAGCAGTTGGGTGCGCCGGGGCACCGTCTGCTCGGCCCCGGTCTGGATGGCTTGGTCGCCAAAGACGGTGCGGATCTGGGCAAATGCGGCCATCGCGCTGCGGTCGCGCTCGGACCTTTCCAGTTGGCCCATCAGGTCACGCTGGATGCGCTTTGCCTTCGCGAGGTGGGGCATTCGCACCCGGATACCCACGGTGGGTGCCTCGGGGGGCCGGGCGAAGAGTAGGGAGAGGCAAGCATAGACCGAGCCTTCGGATTGGATGCTGCGGGCGAATGCCCGGCGGCGCACCTCGAACGTCCCCTCTTCGGTCTCCAAGAAAACTTCCAACGTCTTGCCGCTCCAATCGCCTTGGCGCAGAAGGGCGCCAAGCTCGCGCGAGAGCCAGCCCAGACTGGCATGGAGGGCCTCGACGGTCTCGGCGGGGCCTTCGAGCCGCATGCAAACCGACTGGCTATCGGGTGGGAAGAGGGGTTTGACATCCGTCTCCCCCCGGCCCATGGCGGCGCGATGGATGGCAATCGAGCGCTCGCCAAACATGCTGCGCAGGAGCTGCAAGGGCAGCCCGGCCACCTGGCCAATGGTGCGGTAGCCAAGAAACTCGAGCTGCTGGCTTTCGCTGGCGGGGAGGGGAAGCAGGGCCACTGGCAACGGGGCGATGAAGCTGGCACCATCCAGGGCTTCTTGCAAAAGCAATGCCCCTCGGCAGGCCAATCGGGCCACCCAGCGGGTGCGCGCCGCCCCCGCGCGGGCCTTCCATCCGGATTGGTGAAGACGGTGCAAAAGGGCCTCGGCGAGTACGGTGGGCTGGGGGTGGGCGGAGAGGTCGAGGCAGACGATGTGTTGCTCGATGGGTTCGACCACGTCGGTGTAGTCGGCGCAGATTTCGAGCCAGCTTGCCTGGGCGTCCCGGTACGGCTCCTCTTCCCAACCCAGGAAGCTGCCCTCGGGCCAAATCGCCTTAGCCTCGGGCAAGGGCATCCCCGGCAAAATCCCCCGCTGTCGCGCCAAGGCGGAGGCATCTAGGACAAACTTATCGCGATGGATGACCTCGGCCGCACCTTGCTTTGTATAGAATCCATCGAGCTCGACCCAAAGAATATAGTGCATATTTGTCTACCTATTTTTAGTATAGGCCAGGAGATTTGAAAAGTGAGCGACGACTTTTCCACATCCTTTCGCGATCTTCTCAGCCGTGATGTCGTCGCCGCTTCGCGTGCCCTGTTGGGGGTGGATCTGGTCGGGTTTGGCCGTCGCGCCCGGATCGTGGAGACCGAGGCGTACCGCGACGATGACCCCGGATGCCACGCCTTTCGAGGCAAAACCAGGCGCAACGCCACCATGTTCGAGCGTCCCGGGCTCGCCTATGTCTACTTCACATACGGCAACCACTGGATGCTGAATGTCGTGGCCCATCCTCCGGGCCGCGGTTGCGCTGTCCTGATTCGGGCCGCCCGTCCGCTCGAAGGCGAGGCCCTGATGCAACAGAATCGGCCCAAAGCCAAACGGCCCCAAGATCTCCTCTCTGGCCCCGGCAAGCTCGCCGCCGCCTTCGGCATCCATGCCCTCCACGATGGCCTCGACCTGCTCGACTCGGCGTCCCCGCTTCGGCTCGAAGAGGGCGAAGAAGTGGCCGATATCTTGGCAGGCCCCAGAATCGGGCTCGCAATCGGGAAGGGCGACCAGACGCCCTGGAGGTTCATAGACGCCAACCATATCGCCTGGGCGTCTCGACCGCTGCCGCCTAGGGCAACGTGAATCGCATTTCGGTCGTGTTTCGGACCGCGTAGCGCTTGCCGGTCAGGGCGAAAAGGAACTGGCCCCCGTGGCCGGAATGGCCCACGACGAGGACTCGGCCACCGGCGTAGCGCGCACGGAACTCAGCGACGGATGCGGCTGCCTGGGCCAGCCCCGCCCCGTAGTCGGGCGAATTCGGCAGCCGATCACGGCCTGTGTCGAACGTGAAGAGCGACGCGATCTCGGCGGGGAGCTCGATGCGACCGGCGTAGGTGAACTTGGTCGGTTTCACACCCCGGGGCCGGCGGCCCGTGCAGCACTCGTAGGCCAAGGGCCAAACCGTGGCCTTCTGGCCCGTCGCCCGCAGATAGGGGGCGATGGTTCGGAGGGCCCGGGGAGAGGGCGAGACAAGAATGCGGTCGAATCTTGGCTCCTTCAAGAGGCGCCGCGTCAGGGCCGCGACACCCTTTTCGCCCGTCTCCGAGAACGTATTCAGGGTCTTCGAGTTGTATTTGCCCGTCGCGTTGGCCACTGTCTCCCCATGCCGCACATAGACGAGGTCAGTTGGCTTGGCCAACTGGAGGAGAGCAATCGCAACGTACGCGGTTAGCACGCTCAAAATCGTACCCGCGCGAACCTGAAGGGACGGCGTTTGACCAAATCCGGAGAAACATGCAAAATAGGGTCCATACATGAAGCAATTGCTCGGACTCACCCTTATCCTTGCCCTCGGACTCGTGGGCTGCGGCGACTCTGGTGCGAAACCGGAGGCAAAGGCCACGGAAGGCACCACGACCAAAGCGGCCCCAGGCAAGAAGATCACCGTCGCGATGCTGCCCAAGAAGAAGGGCGTGCCCTACTTCACGAGCTGCTCGGAAGGCGCCCAAGAGGCGGCGAAGGAACTCGGCAATGTCGAGCTGATCTATGATGGCCCCACCAGTGGCGACCCCGCCGAAGCCGTGAAGCTCATCGACCAGTGGACGGCGCAAGGTGTGGACGTGATCGCGGTTTCGCCGAACGACCCCGCCGTGCTTGGACCGGCCATGAAGCGCGCCCGAGATGCAGGAATCAAGGTCATCACCTGGGACGCGGACGCTGACCCGGCGAACCGCGAGTTCCTGGTGAACCAAGCGACGCCCGAGGAGATCGGCAACTCGCTCGTGGATTCGATGGCCAAAGACCTCGGCGGCGATGCGGCCAAGGGCGACGTCGCCATCGTCACCGCCACGCTGACGGCGGCAAACCAAAACGAGTGGATCAAGTTCATGAAGGTCCGCCTCGCCAAGTACCCGGGCCTGAAGCTCGTAGCGACCAAGCCCTCGAACGAAGACCAGAAGCTGGCGTTCTCGGTGTCGCAAGATCTGATGAAGGCCTACCCGAACCTGAAGGGCATCTTCGCGATTAGCTCCGTCGCCTTCCCTGGCGCGGCCGAAGCGATCAAGCAGGCGGGCAAGACGGACAAGGTGTTCGTCACTGGCCTTTCGACCCCGAACGACATGCGCGCTTATGTCAATGAGGGCGTGGTGAGGTCGGTGATTCTTTGGAACACCAAGGACCTCGGCTACCTCACGATCTATGCCGCCCGCGCGGTGGTGGATGGCGACCTGAAGGCAGGGGCAACGACCCTGAAGGCGGGGCGTTTGGGCGAGAAGCAGGTCGTGGGCGACAATGTGATGCTCGGCGGGACTCTCACCTTCACCAAGGAAAACATCGCTCAGTTCAACTTCTAAGTGATGGCGACGCGGTTTCAGGGCCAGATTGCCAAGTGGGATGACGAGCGCGGGTTTGGATTCGTCCAGCCGCGCGGCGGCGGCAAGCAGGTGTTCCTGCATATTAAGGGGCTGGCCCGACGGCCGGAACTGGGCGACGTGGTGACCTACGAACTGGGCACCGACGCCAAGGGGCGGTCGTGTGCGGTGCATGTCGAGTTCGTGGGCGAGGTTCCGCCTCGGGTAGAGCTCTCGTGGGAGGTCTGGGTCGGCTTGGGTGCTTTGCTTGTCACCTTGGTTGGCCTCGCCCGATTCCCCTCGCTCGTGGTTTGTCTTGGTCTTAGCGCTGTGACCCTGCTGTTTTACGGCTGGGACAAGCGCATGGCCCAGGCGGGGAATCAGCGCATTCCTGAGAACACGCTGCATCTTCTTGCCTTGCTCGGCGGGTGGCCGGGGGCGCTTCTGGGGCAAGGCCTGTTCCGGCACAAGATTCGCAAGCAGCCATTTCGGACGATTTTTTGGGCCACGGTGGTTCTGAACATCGTGGGTGTGGCCGCCTACATCTCTCAGGGGTGAGCATAAAAAAGGCCGGGTGCATTGCTGCACCCGGCCTTTGATCTTGCGATCTTACCAGCGACCGCCGCGACCGCCGCTGCTGCCACCGCTGGATCGGCCACCGCCGCCACCGCTGCCGCCGCCGTAGCCACCGCCGCCGCCCGATCGGCCGCCGCCTCCGCCGCCGCCGTAACCGCCGCCGCCACCAGAGCGACCGCCGCCACCGCCGCCGCCCTCACCCTTGGGGCGAGCCTCGTTCACGGTCAGAGTTCGACCGTCGAGCTGGCTGCCGTTCTTGTCGGCCACTGCGGCCTCAAGCTGGTCGGCTTGGACGTCGAGGAACGCGAAACCGCGACCTTCGATGATTCGAACATTCGAAGCACCGTAAGCTGCGAAAGCAGCCTGGAGCGACTGCTCCGTGCTCGAATAGGAAATGTTGCCCACGTAAAGGGTCTTGTTTGCCATGTGATTCTGTCTCCTTGCGCGGTCGCTCCCTGAGCGAGCCGCTGTTTTGTTACGGGCTTGATGCAGTCGGTCTCTTGAACAAAACGTGCCAGGGCAGGATCGTTGGAGTCTTCGTAGCGAAAAGCTGTAGCACCGCCATCATACCACACGCGGGGGCGGGTTGGTCGGGTTTGCTCGGATTGATTCGGGTTCGTTCGGCTGGTTTGGTTCGGGTCGGATCTGGTGGGCTGGTCCCGGGTGATGGCCCGTGGGTCCTCGGTCCTGGTGTCTTTCCTAAAACTTTTCCTCAAAAATCGTGCGCGCTAGGGGTTTGCGATTTGTTTTAGTCTCGGAATCTCGTTGCGAGGCTGAGTTCACCTCTGATGCCGCGGTGGAGCTGTTTGTCAACAAGATTGATGCAAGTGGCTTTGGGAGAAGTTCGGGGACGTCATCTCCATATGGTGAAGGCTAGCAAGGCAAGTTGCTTTGCCAGCCCTCAAGCTTTTCTACCTTGACCCCGTTTCGGAAGCCTTTGCTGATTTATCCGTGCCAACCACCTTGGAGCTTCCTCCAATGCGGTAGCTGAGGCCAATGAAGAACGTTGGAGGGCCGTAGCTCGTGTAGGTTGAGAGCTGATCAGAAAAGGTTTCGGCGCCCTCTTTGAGTCCCTTCAGCCTCTCTTGGGGAACCCACGCCCACCCTGCGGTAAGGACGGCCGTGTCGTTGTCGCCGAGAAAGAAGGAGAGGCCAGCAAAGGGTGAGAGAGAGAGCGTTCCCGAAGTAGCCTGACCAAAGCCTGCCCCGAAGGTGAATCCCCATCGGTGTACGGGGATCAACCGGCCGTCTGGTAGGTCAGCGTCTCGTCTGCCGGTCCCAAGGGCAAGCCTGATTTGTCCGCTTAGTTGCGTAGAGACGGTTTGCTGCTGGTCGGTTGCGTCCACCCGATACACCTGCTTTCCGTCGCGCATGACTGGATTACCTGATCCATCGCGTAGCGCGGTGGTGAAGTAGCTCACCCTGGTGGCTTTGCTCCAGGCAAAGCCTGCGGCTAGTTCTGTATAGACCACGGCATTCGGGCTTTGAACGGGCTCGACGCCCGACTGAGATCTCTCTTCAGGGCCATCGTTCGTCCCATCTGCCTTCTTCTTCTGAGAAATTGTGAGCGTCTTGCCCCCTTCGAGTTTCTCGGTCCTTACGACGACCCAGGAAGCGAAAGCCGCTTTGCCATCATTGTCCAGGGACAGGACGATGGTTTCTTTCACTGCGGTGGCACCAGACGTTTTCGTAACCTCGCCCGTGATCTTAGACTTCTCCACTTTCATCAGATTCCGAGTCGAAGTGCCATCTGTCAGTTGTTCGCGCGTGCTTTCGGGAAACTTTGGCGGAGGAGGATTTGTGCTAATGCCGGCAATCTTGATGCCGGATGTGGGGTAGCCAAGAAGCTTCGCAAGATCGTTGATGAATGCTTCTGCGTTCTTCGGTTGCTGGGCCAGTGCATTCGAGACAAGCGTGGCCAGAAAGATAAGGGAGAAGATAGTCTTATTCATGGTGTTCTCAGGCGAAGTCACGCTTAGGAAGGTTGAATCTAGGGCGAGATATTGATGGGTGAGGTGCGATCGTTTGGGCGAACATCTCTCTATTGTGGTCATTAGGCACGGCAACGTGCGACTTGGGTTGAATGAATCAAGTTTGAATGGAGCCATCACCTGTGAACAGATATTCTTCTGGAGGACGTCTTCAACTAGATGAGGCTCTCTGCGTGCATCTTTGCTTTGGTTGCCACGTATGCTCAGGCATGCATCAATGATCGCGACACGCTGGCGTTTGAGATTCGGAACATCGACGCCTTGAACCGGATCGAGAAAGAGCTGGACCCGGTGAAGCGGGCTTCGGCTGTTGAGGAGTTAGCCCTGAGGGCTATCGGTGGGAGGTTCGAGAGGTTTCCGGCTCGCTACTATCAGATGCGGATCGAACGGCTTGAGAGGCAAGGACGCCTTTCCGCGGCTGAGTACGATGATTTGGCTGTGGCCTACGACCGGCTTGGCGATGTTGACAAGGCGATAAGGATTCTGGTTGCCAGCAAAGGGCGCCGAACCACTCCGGACGGCCGCTACCGATTTCATGCGAATTACGGAACGTTCTTGGTGCATCGGTGGATCAAGAATGGGCATACCAAGTCGGATCGGTCCACATTACAAGCAAGCATCGCTCAAATCGAGACGGCGCTAAAGATCAATCCGAGCTCGCACTTTGGGCGAGAGCGAGTGCAGCTCATCCTCCAGAAGTCTTGGCTCAATCGCAGTGAGATAAGTTGGCAGGATCACAAGTTTGACGCAGGAGATCAGGTGGTTGGCCTTGCGGGCATCGCGATGATGGGACTGGGATATGAGTTGCCGGATATCTATGAGCAGATTGCTCGCTCGTGGATCGCTGGCGCCGCTGAAGAGTCGATTCTAGGCACCCTTGCCCGGGCACGAGCGCAAGAGTTGATAGCGTCCGGTCACCCGGCGATTATCGATCCTGGTCGGGACAACGCATTTGAAAACTGGGAAGAGGCCCGCGAACCCTATGGGAGGCTCCGCCAGGATGGGGACACCGTTCACCAAGCGCGCCTCGCATATATGAGCGAGCGTTTTGATCGTGGTGAACATCCGGATACTAACCCCAAGTTTTGGTCGGAATGGAAGGAGCCCGCGGTTCCGTATCTGCAGAGAATTGAGTCGGATGGGAAGCCGTTTCCAATAGAGCAGGTTCTCGCGGTGGCGATTCCCACGCTGATTGTCTTGTTCGTTGGCCTATGGTTTGTTGGTCGTTGGCTTGTCAGAATCTACCGTCGGTTCCGTCTTCGATAGCACGCTTCGGCGCGACCAAAACTGCCATAATCTTCCTCGTACACAACTCAATCCCGTTGTCAGGGAAGGTCTCTCATGCAGGAAATCTACGAAGAAAGTTATCTCTATCGTCTGCGGCACTCGGCCGCGCACCTCTTGGCCCAGGCGGTCCAGGAGCTTTATCCCAAAGTCAAGCTGAGCATCGGGCCCCCGATCGAAAGCGGCTTCTATTACGACATCGAGTTCGACGAGACCCTTCGCGAGGACGATCTGGCCAAGATCGAGGCGAAGATGAAGGAGCTTTCCAAGCTGGATCAGCGCATCCAGCGGCTGGAAGTCAGTCGAGAGGAAGCTCGCCAACTCATCCTAGACGACACCATTCCGGGCATGGGTGAGGCGGTCGCCGATTACAAGCTTCAGCTTCTTGCCGCGATTCCCGAGGGCGAGACGATCAGTTTTTATGACCAGCAGCGCATGGATCGCGCCGGTCAGCTCCACCGATTCCTCGACCTTTGTCGCGGACCGCACGTAGACACGACAAAGGAGATCAAGCACGTCAAGCTGATGTCGATCGCGGGCGCCTATTGGCGCGGCGATGTCAAGAACAAGCAGCTCACGCGCATCTATGGCACGGCGTTTCCTTCGCAAGAGGAGCTCGAGACTTACCTGCACAACCTGGAAGAGGCGAAGAAGCGGGACCACCGCATCCTTGGCCGCGAACTCGGCTTGTTCATGTTCTCTTCGCGCGTGGGCACGGGGTTGCCGCTTTGGCTGCCCAAGGGTGCGATCTTGCGCGATACGATGGTGAACTTCCTGAAGGAAGAGCAGCTGAAGCGCGGCTATGACCCGGTGGTGACGCCGCACATTGCCAACATCAAGCTGTTTGAGAAATCGGGCCACATTCTCACGTTCAAGGAGAAGATGTTCCCGTTCATGGAGGCATCGTCGGAGGACGCGGCGGAGAAGGAGATTTACATCCTCAAGCCGATGAACTGCCCGTTCCACATCGAGATCTATGCGTCGCAGATGCGGTCGTATCGCGATCTGCCGATTCGGTACGCGGAGTTCGGCACGGTGCATCGCTACGAGCAGAGCGGCGAGGTCACGGGCATCCTACGGGCGCGGGGCTTCACTCAGGATGACGCCCACCTGTTCGTGCGGCCCGATCAGCTTCATGAGGAGTTCATTGGGGTCGTCGAGCTGATGAAGGCAGTGCTGGATAAGCTCGGCCTGAAGGATTACCGAGCGCGCCTGGGCACCAAGGACCCGGCGAGCAGCAAGTACGTGGGTCACGATGACAATTGGACAGCAGCGACCGAGGCCATCGAGCAGGCCTGCCAGCGCATGGGGATGGAGTATTTCGTCAGCCCCGGCGACGCGGCCTTCTATGGCCCCAAGCTGGACCTGATCATCAAGGACGCCCTTGGGCGCGATTGGCAGATGGGCACGGTGCAGGTGGACTACAACTTGCCGGAGCGCTTCGAACTAGAGTACATCGGCGAGGACAGCAAGCCCCACCGCCCGATCATGATCCACCGGGCGCCGTTTGGCTCACTGGAGCGGATGATCGGACTGCTCACGGAACAGTACGCGGGTGCGTTCCCGTTCTGGCTTGCGCCGGTGCAGATCGCCGTGCTGGCGATTGCGGATCGCCACGTGGAGCATGCGAACAAGGTCGCGGAGTTCTTGCGGGGCTACGGTCCGAATCCGGATGGATCGGATGCGGCGGGGCCGAAGTATCGCGTCACGGTGGACGAGCGACGGGAGACTCTGGGCAAGAAGATTCGCGAGGCGCAGCTACAGAAGGTGCCGTACATGCTGATCATCGGCGATCGGGACATCGAGGAAGGCACGGTCGGTGTGCGGTCGCGCGAGGGTGACCTCGGCGGCATGCCGCTGGCGGCGTTCTTGGCGAAGGTCGCGCCGGAGGCGTAAAGCCTCTTGGTGCGGAGTTTTGGGCGATCTTGATGATCTGTTTTGGCTCAGATTCGAGTCGCCCAAATTCTTATGCGATCAGAAACCCTTCTGACTTAAGGGGAAATCACGACATTGGCAAGACGTATTCTCCTCGCAGACGACGCGCTATTTCATCCGGGTGACGCTGAGGAACATTCTCACCCTTCATGGATATGAAGTCGCTGGTGAGGCTGCTAATGGGGTCGAATCGGTCGAACTCTACAAGACGCTAATGCCCGATGCGGTCATCATGGACGTTGCGATGCCAAAGATGGATGGCGTCACCGCCCTGAAAGAGATTCGGAGTTTTGATCCGAATGCCAACGTCGTGTTGATGGCGGCAGTGCCGGAACACCTCAATGTGGCGGAAGCGCTTAAAGCGGGCGCGAAAGACTTCATCGTCAAGCCGTTCCAGCCGGACCGCGTCATGGCTGCGATGGCTAAGGTCTTGGGGTGAGAGGATTAGCGTCTTCCTAAGAAGCGAAGATTTGACGTGGCAGCGTCAAGCTCATGGGACTAATCATCTGGATGAAGTCGGTCGATTGGACGCCGGGTGCGTTTCGGGATCAGTGCGTGACTGTTGGCGACCTGGAGAATCCGTGCCCCTAGTCTTTGTCGGCTGAAATGGCTTCGCTTAGGGCAGGTTGATAAATGAAGAAGCGCGCCACCTCATGCGA
>JBMOJD010000081.1:0-14289 GCA_049317025.1 Fimbriimonas sp.
ACGTCATCCATGCAAGACATGAGCGGGAGCCCAATTCCTTCCATGAGGCTCGGGTTACCATTCGCGAAGAGAGCCAAGAAGGTTTGTCCAGAAGCTTCCAGGTAGTGATGAACACTATGCCTCGTACCACCGTAACCCAATGAAATTCTTGCCATCGAGTTATACAGCAAGGTCAGGATGGGATAAAGCGAAGCCCGCCCAAAGTGCGACGCAACCGACCGCTCGTCGGCAAGGATCGCACCAACCGAGAAGTCTCCCGGATTCTGAAGTCGCCGCGAAACAAAGAAATCCAGATAGTCGCACAGCGCATCGATCTGGTTCTGATCAGGGAAGATCGTATTCTTTTCCGCGAGAAAGAGCGCGTCACAAAGGCTACTCTCGATGCCAAACGCACTGTGGTAAGCCGTTGGGTCCGTGATCGGCTCCCCTGTCCGGTTATCCGAAGGAAGGATGGCCCCAAAGAATGCCGACGTCGGGTCCACCACCCGTTGGTGATCCATAATCCAGGAAGCACGAGCCTGAATCAGGTCCTCAATCGGTTCAATAAAGAGCAGATGTGCCTCGCCTGTACGTCCTTCTGTGTCTTCAAAAGACACCTTGATCGGGCCAGGCTCGCGCGGGTGCACGAAGCAAAAACCGCCGTCTTCGTCAGCATCCGTCTCCGTTTCGGCCTCAACATCAAGGTTGAATTGGGTCGGGGTAACCCCCGTCACTTCGACGCCAATCCCCAAACCAACGGGGGCAATCGCCGAAGGCACTAAGCGAACCGCCGGACGAGAATTTGCGATGAGAACCGCGTGTACCTCATCCACTTCATCCCGATGGGCTGGCGCAAAGCACGTCTCATAAACCCGGCTCTCACCCGGCTCAAGAATCGCCGAAGTGTGCTGAGAAAACCACGAAGACCATCCCTCACGCTCGACCGTCGCCTGCGAATGGATGTAAACCACAGGAATACCCTCCCAGCGATACGGGGTGGCAAGCGACGCGGCCACATGGTTGTAGAATTCCCATTGCGTATCGCCACCAGGGAAGATCAGAAGCCCGGGGGGACGAGCATTCAGCCGTTGGGCAAAGAGGTAACTCGCCGATCCACAGATGGACTTATGAACCAGAACCCGTTCCTGGTAAAGGTTCTTCAAGCCATCTTCTGAGCGAGGAAATCCGTCGTAAACATTGTTTAGCGCAAAGGGAAATGCAAGCTCGCCAATCTCAACCCTTTTCCGGCTCCGATTCGTCAGCGTGAGCTCCCAAACAACCGTGGAGGTCGGTCCAGTCCGCTCGTAGTATCGCCCTACCGCCCGAATTTCGTCCAGAAGACCAAAGCGGTAGTCAAAAGTAACTCCGTTCTCATCATCAAGGACCTCAATCTCACTGTTTCGACTGAGAATCCAAGGTTCATCCGGATCGGTTCGCGCCCCAATCAAGATGGTGCCAGGGAAGTAGTCCTCGGCAAATTCCTCGCCAAAAGCGATAGGGGGAGCAACAAATTGGAATTCTTCGCCGTCGGATGGGCGCGCGGCGTCGGCGCACCAAAGCTGTTGCACCCGGCCTCCCATCCCAAATTCGAGCGTAAGATACGCCCCTTGTAGCTCCGGGCGGTCCAAGTTGAAATCGTCCATAAGAGCGGGCTGAGGTTACCCGCCTCCACGGGGTTCAAGTGGACTCGGAGATGGCGTATCGACGGCGGCGGTATTCTGCCGGGCTTTCACTTGCGACATACCCAAAGCATCAAGCACAACCGCATCACCCATTGCCACAGTGATATTGAGGCCAGCCTTGGTTTGCAAAGCACAGATCATCACTCGGTGTCGGGTTTCCGAGCCATCGGCAGTCGTGGCGGGCTGGCTTCCATCAAACCCCGGCACCTCCCAAAACCAATATCGCGCCCGACTCGAAGCGACCATGCTGCTATTCACGCCCTTGAGGCTCGTTTCCTGTGCCGCCAAAAGTTCGTAAAGGATGTCTGGCTTCGCCCCGCTGACCTGATAGACCCCCGCAACAACGATGCCGCTATAGGCGACCATGCCAAATCCCTCGTGGACCGCCTGCCAACCCCGGGCCGAATACGGCCTCCCGAAACGTTCGGGCAACTGCGTGAACTCAAAAGATCGAGCTGGAGCGGGGAAGACCTCGAACCCAGTGCCGAATGTATCGCCCACCCTCAGGCGTCCCGAGTGCCGTATCAGGGCCACCGAGCTGCGCGCCGAAAGACTCGGTGCTTGGACCCGAGCAGGTTCGGCAACCGCCTTAGTGACTTCAGGTGCCGCCGACGATCCGCCGCAGCCCCACAAGGAAAGGGCCGCAAAGACGCCAATAGCGGCCTTACTGCACGTCGACAACGCGATACTTCTGCAAACCATCGGGGGCTTCCACTTCAATCATATCGCCTTTCGCCTTGCCAAGGAGGGACTCGCCGAGCGGTGAGGTCATGGAGATCATGTCTTTCGTCGGGTCGGCCTCAAACGAGCCCACGATAGTCACAGTGAATTCGTCTTCGAACCCGAGATCAAGCAAGGTGACTTTCGAATTCAAATGGGCCGTCGTACCCGCGATATCGGGGCGTTCCACAACCTTGGCCATCTGCAGCACGCGCTCAAGGTCATTCAGTCGGCTTTCCAGGCGAGTTTGGTTAAGCTTGGCCTCGTGGTATGCGGCATTTTCCTTCAGGTCACCGTGGGCCTTTGCTTCGCGAATGGCATCGGCCACACGCATGCGCACCGGTCCCTTCAGCTCTTCCAGTTCTTTGCGAAGTTTTTCGAAACCTTCGCGGGTCAGGAGTATCTCCTTGGACATAGAACGGATATTGTAGCATCGGCATGTTGAAACCGCGAATCAGTGTTGTCGTCGTTTCGTACAATACGGCCGAAAAGCTCTGCCGATGCCTGTCGTGCCTGGCTGATCAGCATGAAATCATCGTCGTCGACAACGCCTCGGTCGATGGATCAGCCGACAGGGTGGCAACCGAGTACCCCCACGTCAACCTTGTGCGCTCCGATGTCAATCTCGGCTTCGGGGCCGCGAACAATCGAGGTGCCGCCCTCGCCACCGGTGATTTCATCCTCTTCCTGAACAGCGATGCCTACGCCGATCCGGGAGCCATCGATCTCCTCGCCCGCGAGTTTGGCCCGGGTGTCTCCGCCCTCGGGGGCCGACTGCTGAACCCGGACCGAAGTTTGCAGTCCAGCACTGCCAACCGGTTGACCCTTTGGGCAGTCTTCTGCGAACAGAGCCTCCTCGAAAAACTCGCACCGAATACATTCCTGAGCCCATACTGGACAACGCAAAAGTGGGCCGATTCACGTTCACCGGTGGAAACCGCCCAAGTCATGGGCGCCTGCCTCATGGTCCGCAATCCAAGCCCCGAACGATGGGACGAAAGGTACTTCCTCTACTGCGAAGACACCGACCTGTGCCTCCGGCTCTCGCGCCACGGGCGAATTCTCTATGTGCCCGAGGCGACGTTTGTCCACGATCTCGGCTCCAGCAGCTTGAGGAACCGCTGGCTAGCCGTTGCCCGCTACAACCGAGGAAAGGAGACCTACTTCCGAATTCACCACGGCGCGCTTGCGAGCACCGCATGTTGGCTGCTCAACCGTCTCGGGGCCCTGTTGCGGCTCGCAATCTGGACGCTGCTGATTCCCTTGCGAGGCCCCGACCAAGCTCAGCTATTCCTCAGGGTTCTTTTTGCTCGCGGTGACCTTCGCTGAAGCTGGCCCGATATCGTGGCAGAATCTCCGCTGCCGATCCGGTCTCGCGAATCAGCCCCCGGTCGAGCCACACGACTCGGTCGGCGACGCGCTCAATCGCATCCATCTGGTGCGAAACAAACAGCACGGTGCCTCCCTTCGCCCGAAACTCCTCAATCGTGCGATAACACTTCTGCTCGAAGTCGTAATCGCCCACCGCAAGGACTTCATCGACGAGCAAGACATCCGCATCCACATGCACCGCCACCGAGAAACCAAGGCGGGCCATCATGCCGCTCGAGTAGGTGCGAACCGGGGCATCAATCTGCCTCTCAAGCTCAGCAAAGGCGACAATCGCATCCATCCGGCTCCGGATTTCCTTACGAGTGAGCCCAAGGATGACGCCGTTGAAGAGCACGTTGTCACGCCCGGTTAGGTCGGGGTGGAATCCCGCGCCAAGCTCAAGAAGGGGTGCGACTCGGCCATTGATCCTGGCGACACCGGAAGTCGGCTTGTAGACCCTCGCGAGGAGCGAGAGTAGTGTGCTCTTTCCCGCGCCATTCCGCCCCACAACTGCCACGCACTCGCCCCGTTGCACCTCAAAATCAATGCCCCGCAAGACTTCGAGGCGCTCGTAAGTACGCCGCTTCCACCACAGAAGCATCGTCTTAATCGAGCCCGCCCCTGAGTTACTGAGCTGGAACTCTTTGCGAAGGTCAACGACCTCAATAGGTGCGCTCATGGACGCTCCACAAATCGCCACTTGAGGCGATTGAACACCGAATAGCCCAGAACAAGGACACCAAACGAAACAAGAGCAGCAACCCCAAGAAGGCCCCAATCCAAGGGAAGCGCCGGTACCTTCTCACCGGAAACGACGACAGGCGACGAAGCAACCAAGACTTTCTTATACGCCGTAACCAGCATCGCAATTGGGTTCAGATGATAAAACGTGTAAAGCACATGCCCGGGAAAATGAAGCTGTTTCGCGTGGTAAACGCTCTCACTGAAGTAAATGATCGGGCAGAGGTAGAACATCAAATAGAGCAGGACACTCAGAATGTATTTGACGTCTTCATAGAAGGTGTTGAGCGCACTAGCCAGAAGACCCAGCCCTGTCACCAGCATCATGTGAATAAAAAAGAGAACTGGTAGAAGTAATGCTGTGACCTGAAAGGGAAGCACCTTTGGGTCGAGTATGAATACGACCAACTGGTAGAGGAAGAACACCGCAAGCGCGATCAGAAAGTGGATAAAGTTGCTGATGATCACCGCGAGCGGCAACACTTCGCGAGGAAAGTACACTTTCTTCACCACGGGGATGGCAACCAAAACCGACTGACTACTGTCGAGAATAGCTTGCTGGGTAAAGAGATAAGGAAGCAACCCGGCCAGCACGTAGGCGGCGTAATTGTCCATCTGGAATCCGCCAAAATAGCGAAAGACCAAGGTTAGAACTGCCGCCGTCGAAAGCGGGGCCATAAAGGACCAAAGAACCCCGAAAACCGAGTTCTTATAGCGAATCTTGATTTCTCGCTGGACCATTGCGAGGAGCAACTCGCGGAAGCGCCAAAGCTCCCGGAGTTCTTCACGCATGATCGGATTGTACTGGATTGTCCGTTAGAGGGTCAAAGTCGAGAACCATGTAGTCGGCCAGCGACCCCGGTTCCAAGGTCGCCATGTCCGCGTCTCGGTTCGCAACCGCGTTGCCGCGAGTTGCGGCCAGTAGAGCTTCCAATCGACTGCAGTTCTCGGCCGGATCAAATCCTTCGGGCCGGTTCTCGGCGGCGTGGATGCCATCCCAAGGGTTGCCCGCCACGATCGGACGGTCAGAGTTGAAGCTGAGGGGAATCCCCGCATCGAGCACGCTCCGCGTCCGCTTCAGCTTGGCCGTCCGCTCAGGGCCAAGTTGCTGCTGGTACGCATAGCCGAACCGAGCCAAAAACTCTGGTTGGAAGGTCACGCGAACTACAAGCCTCGCGATGCGCTCAATCTGGGCATCGCTCAGGATCATGGCGTGTTCCAGTCGATGCCTTGCTGGCTCGCCAGTTGCCTCAAAGGCATCGAGCACAAGGTCGGTGCTGTAATCCCCAATCGAGTGAACAGCAACCTCGTAGCCCGCATCATGGGCCCGAATCACCATGTCATGCAGACGTGAAGGGTTGTAGATCAGTTGTCCGCTGGTCGGCCGACCATCCGCGCTCGAACCCGAAACCGGCTGAGCATAGCGGCTGACAATGGCCCCGTTGGGCTCCCGCCCGGTGTAACTGCCGTAGATCGCGGCAGTCGCCGACCCGATCGCGCCATCGGCAAAGATCTTGATTCCATTGATGCGGACCCGCGACTCGTCGGCTCCCTCCAACCTCTCCAAGATTCGCTCCAGAGGAAGCGCCTTCGGACCGAAAACTTCTTTCCACTGCAAGTAAAGCCTAGTCCGGATCGGGCACCCGTTCTCGGCGGCAAACCGGTAGGCATCAAGCTCGCCAAGAAGGTCATAACGACCCGTCATCATGTCGCTCGCGCACGCGATGCCGTACGAAGCCATAGATTCCCCGGCCAAATGAATCGCCCGGGCCATCTCGGCGACGGTGGGCGTCGGCATGGCCTTGGTCACAAGGTCATGGGCGTCTTCGAATAAGACGCCAGTCAGCCGCCCCGCTGCATCGCGTTGAAAAGTCCCCCCCGCTGGGTCCAAAACGTCCTCGGTGACCTGCGCCGCGACAAGCGCCTGGGAGTTTGCCACACTGGCGTGGCCCGTCACATGGCGCAGGATCACCGGGCGGTTCGGGGCGATCGCATCGAGCTGACTCCGATTAAGGTGACCCTCGGGATAACGGTTCTGGTCGTAATTCACCGCCAAGAGCCAACCATCCGGATGCTGGTCGTGGAAGTCGCGAACGGCTGCCAACACTTCCTCATGAGAAGACGCCGTCGCGAGGTCGAGCGCAGCCAGGAACAGGCCAGTGGGCAAGATGTGGCAGTGGCCATCAATGAAGGAAGGCAGAAGCCACTTCCCGTCAAGATTCTCCACTTCGGCACCGGGTGGAAGCTCGGCCCGAGCATCCCGCCAAAGCACGCGTCCTGAAGCGATCGCCATCGACTGGCGCTCCCCCGTAAGTCCCCAGCGAAAGTCTTTCAGAATCTTCATCTTCGCTCTCCAATCTCGGCGACCACGCGCTCCGCGCTCTCCAGCGCCCCCACGATAAACCCCGTCCAGGTCGCCGTGTGCTCACCGGCAAAGAACACCCGGCCATGAGGCGCGGCCAAGTGGGCCATGTGCTGAGTCGCATACCCAGGAGCCAAGTGCGAAAATGCCCCGCGAGCAAAAGGATCGCGCACCCAATCGTGCACCTGAATTTCTTCCAATCGCGAACCATGGTCAGGAAACTGCTCTTCGAACGCCAATCGGGCGACCTCTGCATCCATCCCCACCGAGTCGTCGCCGCACACGTAAGCAAGCAAAACATGGCCGCCACCGTGCGACCCATCCCAAAGCTGCTGGAGCCGACCCTCGACGTGGAAACTTCCCGATAGCCCCCGTTCTCGCCACCAAGGACGGTCAAACCTGAACGCGACTTTGATGGCCCGACTCATCCCGCAAGCTTGAATCGCCATGGACTGGGGCGACGGCAATGGCGGCGTCATCTGCACCGAATCCAATGGCCCAGGCGGGAGCGTGAGCACAACCGCATCGAAGAACTCGCACGACCCATCGGCAAACTCAAGCTCAACGCCATCACCGGTCTGGGTCACATGCCGAAGATTCATGCTCAACCGAGGTGAGTGCTTCAACCTAGCCGCGATGGCCTCGCAAGCCCCGCCCCAGCCTCCCCGGACTCGCAAGGCACTCATCGAACCCTCGGCACGTTCGCGATAATGGATCATGCCGCAAAGCCATCCGAGCAAGCCGATCCGGTCCGGATCGTCGCCCTCGTCGCTTCGAATCTGGGCCGAGACCCACCAATTCCCCCGGTCACTGGCCGTCGTTCGCCGGATGAACTCAGCCACCGTTTGGCCATCAAGGTCGGCCCGCTGATTCACCCACGCGGGCAAGACGAGCTCACCCCCTAGTTCGTCGGCAGCTTCATCAAGGGCCGCCTGATCGGCATCCGCATCGGGCCAAATCGCCTCAGTCGAAGTCGTCTCGCCGCCAAAAATCACCTGGCGAGGAACGTCGGGCGTCACCACGAACTCAAGGCCGAGCTCCGCCACCAGGGCCTTCACCCGCTCGTGATCCGCATCAATCCATTCGCCGCCCGACTCATACGCCGTACCGTCAGAAAAAGTCGATGTCTCTAGGCGTCCACCGACTCGGTCACGCGCCTCAAAAGAGTGGACCTCATGCCCAGCGGCTTCCAGCAACATCGCCGCCCGCAGACCGGCGATTCCCATGCCGACAATCCCAACCTTCACGACGTCAGGACCCCCAAGCTCACAATGTCCGCCGCAGTGCGAACCGGCACCAAAACCGGATGCTCATCCGCAAACGCCCGCGAGCCAAAGCCAATCATGCCGACCCGACGCTCACGAGCAAGAGGCTCGACGATCCCCCAAGCCACTTGATCATTAGGCGTCCGCGACGCAAGGACAACCTCGAACGCATCATGAAACTGCAACAGTCCGAGCGCCGCCATTGGCGAGCCGTCCACCATGAGCCCGAGAAACCGGATATGGCCATCCTGCCGCAACGCCTCAATCGCCTCGAAAGCCCCATGCAGCTGAACTTCCTCCATGGCCCGACGAATCCGGAGAAAGTAAAAATCGATCCGCTCCCGCCCCAGCGCGCTCAGGGTCTGCAAGAGGTGCGCCTGCACCGCGCTCGCCGCGGCTCTCTCGTCCGGTGCCGTCTCGAGGTCGCGGTTGCCAATCGCCATCGCCACGTAGTCGTGGCCGCGCAGTTCCGACCCCCAAAGAGCCGGATTCGAGCTGACATCAATGGGAGATCCTGAGGCCAGGGCAGCTCCGCAAAGGTCACGCACTTGGCCGGGCACAAACTGCGAGGAGCCGGTCAGGCTGAGCCACACGGGGGGAAAGCTGAGATTGGTTCGACCAAGGAGCGGTGCGGCCACTCCCAGATCGTACCGTCTCAGCGTAACGTTCTATTTGGCCGGATCGCCCAACAGTTCGCGGAAGAACTTCATAAGCTGAGCTTGCGAGATATAGGCAGTGCGGGTTTCCGAGAGCATCGTCGGCAGTTCGCCACCGGTGCTCGTGAGGTTGATTTTTCGCAAGTCACGCGCCACCAGGCTCGGGTCTTGGCTGCTAGTCGCCACTTGCGCGAACATATTCACGCGCTGCGCATCTTCGATCGCCAGGGGCTCCTTGCCCTGTTCGCGCCGGTAAGCGGCAAAGTGACGCCGCATCCTCGCTGTCAGGCCGTCCAAGGGCTGCTGCTGATTGCGCACTTCTTCCAGTCCCGAGCGAATCGCCTCAGCTTGCTTTGAATTCAGTTTGGGCAAGAGAATCGCCAAGTTGCCCAGCGCCGTCCGCTGGTCTGCACCGGAGTTATAAACGGTGCCAAGGTCAAAATACTTGGTCACCTCGGCCAACTGCGTGACGAGCAGGTAGTGCTTCGCCGCGCTCTCAAACTCCCCATTGGCGATTTCGACCGTCGCCAAGTTATGCAACCGATTGACCACCTGGTGTCGCGCTTGGTTGATTTCGGCCTTCACCCCTTCGCTGGCGTTGTCAAAGTAGTCGCTCGTTTGCAGAGCTTTCAGGTCACCCTTCGCCGCCCCGTAAATCCATTCACGGGCCACGGCCTCCACTTTGGCCGCATCGCCAGCACTCGCACCACTGAGGGCCTGCGACCGAGCCACAACCCCGCGATAGGCGGCAATGGCGTCGTTCTCCGCCATCGAATACTCAGGCATTTCGTAGGTCTCCACATGCATTCGGGAGTGCACGGTGATCCCCAAAAGGAAGGCGAGGGGAAGAATCATCATCAGGCGCACGGGCCAGTTCCAATCCGTGGTTGGTGTTGCGGTGGCGGGTTTGGCCACTCTGCCGATGAAGATTCCGGGATTCGTAACTTTTCTTGCTAACATCATTGATCGACTCCGTCGATCAGACTCGGGCGAAATTTCTATCTTTTGGTTGAGTCTGTAACCTTACTAAGCTGAGGACGGGCCCTCAAGTGCCGACCTATGACCATCAGCCTAGGACTTCCGGCAAAGGTCCTGAACTGGCGATTGGCCCGAACCTCCACAAAATCCCGTCAGAGCCTAGCCATACGGGGCCTCTTTGGGGAATAATAGGAGGTTGCATTGGCTCACACCAATCGAGGTTTTCCCCTTTGGCCAAGACGATTACCATCAAGCCTGAAGAAACAATTGCACGCGCATACGTCGATCGACTGATCCTGCGCGAACTCGCCGATATGGAATCGGTGATAAAGCTGAGCGAACTCGCGGACCGGCTTGCGCCCGTCGGCGTCGGCCTTGGTGCCGTCAAGTCGCTGCTCGCCTCAAACCCGGACCGTTTCGCCTACTTCGAGCGGCGCTGGATCCCCGCTTCGCGAGTTATGAGCACGGGCCGACCCTTCGTGGAGGCCATTGGCCTGTTCCTCACGGCCTACGGCGGACCTGCTCCCATCGGCCTCGTCGTGCAAGAAGTGGCCCGATCTCGTGGCGTAGCGCCCGAATCGGTCGATCCAATTGTTCGCCGCATCATCGAAGTCACCGAGCGATTCTTGACCACCTGGAAGGGTGAAGTCGCTCTCCTCGAATGGTCGTTCCAGTCCAAGGATGAACTCCCTGAGCGCGCGTTCAAGATTCACGGACTCGTGCCCGAGGACGTCTACGCCCTCGTCGAGAAGCTCGAAGGCCACAACTGGCACACGCCCGGTGCCGTCCGCAGTGCCCTCGAAAAGGTAGGCCCCACCAAGCTGAAGCTCCTCGCCGCCGCTTCCTACTACTCGCTCTATCCCAAGGACCCCCGGTTCCCGATTCACTTCGAGCCGCGCGTGTTCGCCTCCGAAGCTCTGGGTCTGGAAGGCTATATCTACGGTCCCGACGGCACCCTCTGCCCGGAAAGCGACGCCAAGAAGTGGATCAACACCGCCCTGAAGGCCGCCGACAAGCTCAGCGCAATGGTCGAGATGGACGACGCTGCTCCCATCGAGATCAAGCCCGAAGACTTCGAGCGCATCGTCGCCCGAATCCTGTCGTCGCCCGATAACTCAACGACGTCGACCAAGCTGCTCGAAGAGTTCTACGAAATCACCACGAGCAACAAGACCTACCCGGATGACTACGCGAACCTGATGGCCGCCCTGAAGGGCAGCGACTCCATCGCCTGGGTCGGTGGAGATCGTTTCCGCACCGCCGGTGACGCTCCCGACTACATCACCGAGGTTCCCGAGCCGTTCCAGTTCGTCGAAACGACGGTCACCAACGAAGAAGACGAACTCATTGACGTCGAACTCGTCGATGATGGTCTCAGCACGTCGCTCCGAAAGCTCCTGATGCACCCGCTGGCGCTGGACGTCCTCGACGAAGAGCCCCAGCCCGCCCTGAAGTCGCTGCCCGAGACCACCCGTCTCGTGCTCAAGTCGATTCACCGCGAGCTCGGCACGTTCCCGCTCGCACAGCTCCCCACCGGTTGGCTGACCACGACCCCTGCGACCCAGGAACTGATCTTCATCGACCCGTCGGGCCGTGAACTTCAGGTCTGGATGAGCAACGAGTCGCGACTGATGTTCAACCTCCTCGACTGGTGGTATGAGCAGCCGATCGAAAGCGGTGCCGTCTTCACGCTGACCCAAACGACTCGTGCGAATGTCTTCGAGTTCAACTGGATGGACCAGCCAGACCCAATCATCTACATCAGCACCCAGCGCATGGAAGAACTGCGACAAATGGGTGTCGAGAGCGAAGGTAAGAGCACCCTCGAGTTGCTAAACCAAGTCATGGCGCACTGGCCCAAGGGTGCCGACTATCTCACCATCCTCGCTGAGGTCAACGTCGTCCGCCGCGTCTCGCGAAGGCTCGTAGCGTCGCTGCTCTCCAGCTATCAATGTTTCTATCAGCGTTCGGGCTCGCCAGTCTGGCACTTCGACCCCAAGAAGGTCGAGCAAGGGTTCGACAAGACCAAGAAGAAGTTCATCAAAAGGTAAGGCGGTATACTCCGCGGTTCAAGAGAAATGGCAAATACAAAGTCAAGCAAGAAAGATCTGCGCCGAATCGTCAAGCGACGTGCGCGCAACCTTAGCGCGAAGAGCGCCCTCAAAACCTTCATCAAGAAGGCTCGCATTTCGGTTGCGTCCGGCGATGTTTCCGCTGTGGCCAAGGCCGTCAGCGCCGTCGATAAGGCTTCCCAGCGCGGAATCATCCACAAGAACCAGGCCGCTCGACGCAAGTCGCGCGTCATGAAGGCCGCCAACAAAGCTGCCGCCGCCGCTGCCTAAGGTCAAAGATTGATCGCGGGCCGAGTCCAAAAGGACACGGCCCGCGTTTTGGCGCGTCTTAGGTTGCAAATTCCGGGTGCTTCCGGCAGAGCATCAAGAAATCGCATCGGAGGCACATCGGTTTGGCCACCGGGTCCCGGTCGAAGAGATCCTCGGCCAGAATCTTTGCCCCGATTTGGCGCAAGTCTTCCTCCAACTCAACCAGAGCTTCTTCCGAGAGAGATGCCGAAGCTGAGACTTCATGCCGCAACGAAATCAGCGTGGCCCGGATCGGACGCCCCGGATGCTCTTTGCTCAGTAGAAGCTGGTAGATCGACATAGCGAGGTCGGTCTCAACATCCTCACTGCTAAGGTTCGGACGCCCCGTCTTGTAGTCCACGATCTCCAGGGTCCCATCGCTATGTTCGTCCAAACGATCGATGCGCCCGAGCAAGACGAAGTCACCCATGTCGTACCGAAGCGTCTGCTCCACTGCGATCGTTTTGGCGTCACCTGCCCGTTCGCGAGTTGCTTCCACGTGGCGCTCCAGAATCTCCAGACCCTCTCCGTAGGCCTCGGCCATCTCCTCACCCGAGGTAAATCCCGCTTCGAGCCAACTCTCCTCGTAAGCTGCCGCCACCTCATCAATCGTGGTCACACCGACCTCGGCCGAATCATGGAAGCGCTCCAGAACACGGTGAAGAGTCGTCCCGAACGAGTACTGGGCCTTCGAACGCAGGTACCACCGCCCCCGTGAATCCACGTAAGTCCACCGGTACTTGACGGGGCAAGCCAAGTAGGTCGAAATTTTGCTGGGGCTGAGCGTGGGTTTTCTCGCCACATCTCATTCTACTGGCTCGGCAATGGCTAAACTGCGGAGATGCTCTCTCTGCTTGCGCTGTTGCCGCTTGGATTGCCCGCTCAAGACTGGCTCGTCGACTCCCGACCCTTCAAAGCTGAGGTCCGTTTTACGCCCCAAAGTATTTCGTTTGGCAATGGCCTCATTTCCCGGACGATCCTCCTCAGTCCGGATGCCGCCACGGTGAGCCTGGCAAACCAGGGAACCGGCGCTGAAATGATCCGTGCCGTCAAGCCCGAAGCCCTACTCACGATTGATGGCAAGGAAATCCGCGTCGGTGGTCTGGTTGGCCAGCCGAACCTCGCCTATCTCCGTGAGGATTGGATTCGCGACCTGAAAGCCGACCCGTCCGCTCTCCACTTCGAGCGTGTCGATTCGGGCAAGACCGAGGCGCGGATGGCATGGGGCCGGACCCTGCCAAGCGAAGGTCGCCCCTGGCCCCCGCCCGGCGTCTCCGTTCGCCTGCGATTTTCAAACTCCGAGGGCCTCAAGGTCGCCGTGTGCTACGAGCTGTACGACGGCATGCCGACCTACTCGAAGTGGCTGGAAGTCGAGAACCAAACTGGAAAGCCCTTTCGGCTGAACTCATTCACCAGCGAATACCTTGGCATGGTGGAGGCCGAATCTGTGGTGGATGCCCACGATCGCTGGATTCTCCCCAACATCAGCGTGTTCACCGATTATCAATTCGGCGGCATGGCCCTGAATAACTCCAACCGCACGATCCACTGGGAGCCCGATCCCAAATACGGAACTCAGGTCAACTACGACCTGAAAACCCCCTGCGACCTCCACGTACGCCCCCCGCTCGGACCAGATGTCGAGGTAGGCCCCGGCAAGCGCTTCAATTCCTTCCGCACCTTTGTGCTCGTCCACGACAGCTTCGACCGCGAACGCAAAGGGCTGGGAGTACGCAAGGTCTACCGCAGCCTCGCCCCCTGGACCACCGAGAGCCCGCTGATGATGCACCTCACTTCCAGCGATCCCAAGGTCGTCCACACCGCTATCGATCAGGCCGCGGAGTGTGGGTTCGAGATGATCATCCTCAGCTTTGGTAGCGGCCTGAACATGGAAGACACGTCCGAGGCCAACATCGCCAAGTACCGGGCCTTCCGCGACGCCGCCCACGCCAAGGGACTGCGCTTCGGTGGCTATTCGCTTCTGGCCAGCCGAAGAATCTCCGATGAAGATGACGTCATCAACCCCAAAACAGGGAAGGTCGGCGGCGCAATCTTTGGCAACTCACCATGCCTAGGCAGCAAATGGGGAATCCGCTACTTCGAGAGCATCAAAACGTTCATTGAGAAGACCGGCTTTGACCTGCTTGAGCACGACGGCAACTACCCCGGCGATGT
>JBMOJD010000082.1:0-13922 GCA_049317025.1 Fimbriimonas sp.
GTCTTCGGCTACTTCCTCGAGGTCTCGAAACTCCACCTCGACAAGGTCCCGGCCGACTACATCCGCAAGCAAACCACCGCCAATGCCGAGCGCTACATCACCGCCGCCCTGAAAGAGCACGAGTCGCTAGTGCTGGGGGCAGAGGAGAAAGCCACCGCGTTGGAGACCGACCTCTTCCAGCGCATTCGACTGCGCGTGGCCGAGCATTCACGCTCGCTGCTACAAACCGCCCGGGCCTTGGCCGAGATCGATGTTCTCGCCGGGTTGGCCGAGGTCGCCGCTGTGCGCGGCTACATCAAGCCCGAAATCGTCGAATCTGACTCCATCGAAATCCTCTCCGGACGGCATCCTGTCGTCGAAACCGCCAACCGGGCCTTCGTCCCCAACGATCTTGTACTCGAAGCCGAGCCCCGACTACTCATCCTAACCGGCCCCAATATGGCGGGCAAGAGCACCTACCTACGCCAGATTGCGCTGATCATTCTGATGGCGCAAGTCGGCTCCTACGTGCCCGCCAAGAAGTGTCGCTTCGGCATCTGCGACCGAATTTTCGCCCGAATCGGGGCCAAAGACGAGCTCGCCCTCGGCCAGAGCACCTTTATGGTCGAGATGGTCGAGTCGGCCAACATCCTCAACCATGCCACCCCGCAGTCCCTCGTGATTCTCGACGAAGTCGGTCGCGGAACCTCAACCTTCGATGGCCTCGCGATCGCCTGGGCGATGATCGAACACCTCGCGCGCATCGGGGCCAAGACGCTCTTCGCGACCCACTATCACCAGCTCAACAGCCTCGCCGCCCACAGCCCCGAGATCGCCAACTTCCGGGTCGCCGTCGAAGAAATCGGCGACGAAATCGTCTGGACCCACCGCGTGGTGCCCGGCGGAGCCGACCGCTCGTATGGCATTCACGTCGCCCGCATGGCGGGCGTCCCGCCCGAAGTGCTCTACCGCGCCACCGAGATTCTCACCGACCTCGAATCCAGCGACGCGGCCCCGCGCCAGATTCCGACCAAAACCGAGAAGCTGCAGCTCACGCTGTTCGAGATCGAAGAGGCCCCGATTGTGCAAGAACTCCGCGCCCTTGATGTGAACCGGCTCTCACCCCTCGACGCCCTCCGCTTGCTCGACGAATGGAAGCGCAAACACGCGCAAAACTAGCCCGCCGGGACCGCGTCTCGGTTCGGGTGGATGCCCAGCGTCTAATCAGGGCTGAGGAAGCTAAGCGCAGCTAGCACTGGATCGATCGAAGAATCGACCCAACCCTTCGGATCGCGTACCGCTCCCTGTCGTTGATGCCCTGGTGCCAAGGGTTCTCGCGGAAATAGGCAAGGAAGCCTTCGGCGATATCCGTGATCGCGGACCGGGTGTGGAGCACCTGAATCACGACCCCGTAGAGCCCCGCAAACGGCAGCTCATTGCCATCGCGAATCAGGCAGTCCTTGGTAAAGCTAATCCGAACCAAGCCCAGGGCCGATGAGCCGCCCCGGAACGAGCACATGCTCGAAGGGGATTTGCTCACCCCCGAGCCGGGCCCGGACACGCTGAGCCGCAAGGGCGGCAATCTCGGCGACATTCTGCTGAATCGTCCAAAGGCCATCGGGCAGTTTTAGGAGCCAGTTCGGACGTTCGTTGTAGCCCAAAACCTCCAGGTCCTCGGGAATCCGAATGCCGATCCTGTTGGCTGCCTCACAAACGGCCCCCGTCAAGTGGTCGCGCAAGCAAAATACCGCTGTCGGCGGGTTACTCCCGTGGCGCATCGCCACCAAGGCATCCTGCACAAGCTGGATCATCTGCTCATACTCGGCCTCACAGACCGGTGCAATGTAGGGCAAGAGCCGTACGAGCGAGCGATCAAAGAGTCCGGCCTCTTCCATCTCATCTCGGTAGCCATTGAAACGGTCGCGCACCGAGGTCACGTTCATCTCGTTGTCGGTGATGTGCGCAATCGCTCGGTGGCCCGCCTGCTGGAGAGTTCGGATCGCCTGGCGAGTCGTGTTGTAGTTGTCCGTAGAGACGGAGTCGCAATCCATGTTCGCCGGGTAGCGGTCGACAAAGACAAGGGGGAACCCGCTCTTCACGATCTTGCCGAGGAGCTGGTCGTTCTCGGGGGCGCAAGTGGCAAAGAGAACCATGCCTTGGCACTCCTTCTGCATCCGCCGAAGCATATGATTTTCCCGCATCGGGTCGTGGCCGGTGTCCACGTAGACGAGGTGCACGTCATCGCTCAGCGAATTCCGCAGGCAAGAAAGGTAGTTGCCCTGGAAGTAGTCGCTGGTCTCAAAGAAGAGTCCCGCGATGGACACCGGCATCGAAGGTCGATCGGCAAACGGCAGTACCACCGTCCCGACCTTGCGCTTGCGAACTACGATTCCCGAACGGGCGAGTTCGTAAAGGGCGCGATGCGCGGTCAATCTAGAGACCCCCCATTCTGCGGCAAGGTCCACCTCGGTTGGCAAAGTCACGCCAGCGGCAAGTTCACCCGACTCAATGCGAGCCAAGAGCGAATCATAGATGGTTCGCCACCTCGAAATCGCCGCTGCACCATCGCTTGACTTAACAATCTCAGTCATTTACCCTGCTCATAATAGCGCACATATCACTTCTTGGGGTTGCGCCGAACCAAGGAGTGGGGTCACGCCCTCCAACACACGTGCATCGGAGTTTCGAATACTATAGACAAATAGGAAACCTATGAAGAAGTTGAATGTTCTCGCCCTCATCGGCCTACTCGCGACTTGTGCGTCATCTCCTGCCCAAATGGTAAGTGGCGGCGCGATGACGGACTTTGCGAAGGTGTTTGGCCTCCAATCTGCCGAGAAGGTTCAGGGCCTTGAGGTCATTCCCCTTGAATTCGACCAGCTCACGAATATCGTTTGGCCGGGCGAGACGATCAAACTCACACTGCTGCTTCGCAATCGTCAGGCTGAATCGCGGTCGCTAGCGGGCAGAGTTCGGGTCATTCAATACCGAACGAGTGTGCCACCGGAAGACATCTGGGTTCCGAAGGTTTTCAAAGTCGCCGAAGGTCAGAGTGCGGAGATTCGCTTCAACCTCGCGGGCAATGCGAGCACCAAGATCACGATCCAGCCCAAGATTGGCGACCAGTACGGGACATACGGCATTGTGTTGGACTTCGGGAAAGAGGGTCGCGCTTGGGCCGGGACAGTCTCGCGGGTTCTGCGTCCCGAACCAGGTCGGGTCTGGAACCCCGCCTACGCCATCGACATGCCTTGGCCATTTGAAAGAAGCCCAGCGGTCGGTCGAACCTTCCTAAAGCTTGGCGTCAAAGGCTGTCGCATGGAGGCAAGCTACTCACCCACGACCAATCCAAACTTCGAGGAGAGCCTCAGCGAGATGAAAACGCATCTCAAGTGGGCCCACGAGAACAATGTGTCGGTGATGCTCACCCTTGGTGCCGGATCAGCTCCGATGCCCTTGGGGCGAGGTCGACCGTGGCTGAAGGACGACGGTACGATGATTGAGGGCGTCAAGGAAGACCTGGCATGGCTGCCCTCATACGATGCGGATTTTCGAAAGTACGTTCGCCTGATCTGCGAGCGCTACGGTTGGCCAAAGGGGCCGATCAACGCGGTGGAACTCTGGAATGAGCCCTGGGAGGGAGTCAGCATTTCGGGCTGGGGAGCCGACCTGCCTCGTTATCGCGAACTCTACAAGCAGATGGGTCTTGGGGTCATGGATGCGCGAAAGGCCGGCGCAAAGGTCATGATCGGAGGAGCGAGTTCAAGCAGCAATACGATCGACAAGCTGTTCCCAGATGGCTCTACCGAGTTCCTCGACATGCTCGACTTTGTCAGCATTCACTACCAGGGCGTTGGTGCCATTCCGTCGCTCGTCCCAATGTGGATCAACCGGAAAGGGCCCTACGGAATGGTCCAGAGTTGGGACACCGAGAGCTGGGTCGCGAACTCGGAAGATCGTGTTCCCGGAGTGGTCGCGTCGATGCTTTCATTCGGCCAACAGCGGGCGATGGGAACTTACGCCGGAAACACCTACGAAGCCACAAGCCATGACTTTGAAGGCAAAAACTATCGTGGCGTACAATTGTGGTCGCTGAGCCCGGCGGTCGCAGCGGTGGCTCGATTTATCGGTCAGCGTCCATTTCGGGAACTGGTCTTTCGGCCCGGTTTGCCCTGGGTCTACCACTTTGCCGCAGCGAGTAAGCCAGACGACGGCACCATCGTTGTTCTTGGAGACATGGGCGTGATCTACCCACGTGGGGACCAATGGTTCCGCACTTCGCAGGCCGCGTTGAGCAACGGTAAGGGACAACTTTCCATCCCGGCCAGCTCAGAGTTCTATCTTTTCGATGCCCTCGGAAACAGGCTTCCAGCCCGAAATGGATTGCTCACGGTTCCGTTGAACAGCAACGGCTACTACCTCCGAACAAACGGCGCAAAGGGCTCTTTCGCCCGATTGGTTCGCCAGGTTCGGTCTGCAAGGATCGTGGGATACCCGCCCGTCGAGATCGTCGCGCACGACTTGCTGGCTCCGATTGGGGCCGGTAACGTTCGCATCACATTGACGAATTTGTTGAACCGACCAATTGCTGGAGTTCTGAAGTCGAATCTCTCTGGCAAGGGTCTAGCTGCCACCAGGGTTCAACTGCCTCCGCACTCGTCGAAGACGGTTTCTCTCGCGACCACAGGGGTTGCCCGAAAGGAATCAAACCTCTATGCGTTTTCCGCCTCATTTGAAGCGGGATCGGACGGAGCCGCCCGCCACAAAGAGGAGCTTCGGTCCAACGTGATCGCGCACCGAAACATCCAGGTGGATGGCAATCTTGATGAGTGGAGCGACGTGCTTCCTCAGAACCTCTCAGGAGAGGGTATTCGGGCAAGCTTGACCGAGCAGGCGTGGCTACCGTTCAAGAACCTCGAAAAGATTGGTGGCGACAGCCTGAGCAGCGGCAAGCTTGCATACGACGAAAATGGATTCTATTTCTGTTCGCAAACGGTTGACCCGACGCCTGACTCGGGCACGATCCGCTTTGAGACGCGCAACGACGACGAGTACTACTATCCGGAAGTAGCCAAGGAAGTTGGCCAGGTCAACACCAACTTCGGGGCCCGTTGGACGGGAACGCTTATCGCGCCAACCAGCGGAAAGTACACCTTGTTCACTCAGAGCGATGACGGGGTCCGCCTAAAGATCGGGGACAAGCTCGTGATTGACAACTGGTCGAACCACGGGCCGACTTGGAACGAAGGGATTCTGGATCTTGAAGCTGGCAAGTCAGTCCCAATCACATTGGAGTACTTCAATGGCAGTGGCGGCGGCCTCATTCGTTTGGAATGGCAAGGACCTGCCGGTCAGCGCGGACTCGTACTGTCCTCAGCATTTGGCGGAGGTTCACTAAGGGCGGAGTATTTCACCAGCGAGGACCTAAAGACGAGCATGGGGGTGGCGACCGCCAAATCCATCGACTACACGGTGAGCCAGAACTTCCCAGATCCGGCCGCGGTCGGTGTTCGTGAAGGACGTCCGATGCCATGGCCAGAGGGCGTTCGCAGGTTCAGTTACCGAAAGGATCCCGATTTGCCGAGCTCGCAGAACAATGACGGCATCCAGATTGCCTTTAATGTGCTCCCGGATGATCGCAAGTACTTGAAGATGGCCCCTCCTGGCACCTTCCCCAAATACATGGCCTACGTGTGCTCGGACTACGAATACGCCCTCAACGCCGTGCGAACGGACCGGGGAGGCGGAACGGAAATCTGGCGTCTTCTTGCTCCGGGCATGCCTCGAAAGCACTTCTACCCCCGTCAGCCAAAGGCTCCGGTGGATGGCGGCCCCGTCAAGGCGGGCAAACTGGTCACCCGGCGGGCGGGCAACCTGCGAATCACCGAGTGTTTCCTGCCGTGGTCCGAGATTCCCGATGTGAAGAAGTCGCTTGATGCGGGCAAGACCATCAAGTTCTCGTTCCGAGTGAACGACAACAACGGCCCATCCTACGAGCTGGCCCAGGGTCGCTCTGTAAGCAAGCACAACTTCCTCGCCTTCCACAATGACTGGAACACGCACTGGGCCAATGAGGTCGAGTTTGCGTTCGAGAGGAAGAAGTGATCCTAGACAGCATTCGCATCTCCCCGAGTGTCCAGCTCTCGCTGCAATACTCGGGTGAAGAGTTTCTCGGGGTTGGCGCGGTCACCATCGACGGCCAGTCGATGCGCTCGGACGCGCGCCCCGCCTTTGTGGAAATCCGGACCCCCGATGCCGTCAAGTTTCTGAACTTCCGCCTCGCCTCAGTCGAAGTCGAAGGCGAGACTCAAATCCTGACGTTCGCGATGGACAAGGTGGACGATGGCTTCATGGAGTACATGCTCCACACCGTTCGCAGTCGCTATCGGGCTGGTGACTGGTCTTTGCGACCTCAACCGGCAGTTGGGTGCGAACTGCGAATGGAGATTCGCCCCGTCGAACGAGAGTTCGGCGATGCCAAGTTTCGAGGGTACGCCTACCGATATGTTTGGAGGAGCGCCGATCATCCAATCTATCGAATCCTGGATCGTTCTACTTGGGAGCCTGGCGGCTCGGCTTTGGATCGCGAGTTCTGGCTGCGGAACGGGACCTCCCCTTCGATCTGGCCTGTCGATAGCCACGAGCAACATCTGAGCACAGAGTGGTTCCTGCCCCCAATTGCTCAGCCGAATATCTTCCAGTTCCTCCCTTTCCAAGCCCAGCTTTGCGGATTCACCCTCACTCATAGTTCGGAAGGTGCCCTCATGACCTGGGCTACCGAAGTAGCCCATATTCGGTCACTTTTCGAGAAACCACGCAATTCCGAGGTTCTCGTCCACCTCCACGAGCATTGCGGCGATCTCTCGTCCGAGTTCCGCACGTCTTGGGTCGAAGTCCTATGGAAGTCGGGAGGAGTCGTTTCGCTCGTCGACAAGTTCAACCTTTGGGAGTCGGCCCGGTCGCACGTCTGGTCTGATCTCAATTCTCAAGTCGGGTTCGTCCAAGAAAAGGTCGCGCCCTACGGAGTGATGGAGGAGTGGTCGCTGCCCGAGTTTGATGCCTACACCGATCTTGGCGTGCCGAAGCTCCTGGAAGCTGGATGCCAGACGTTCATGATCCCCAGCGAGCAAGAGAACAACATGAACACCTGGGGAAGCAGCAACATGTGCTGCGTGGTGGACTGGAAGATTGCCGAGACCGTTGGTGAGGGCAAACTCGCCCGCTTTTGTTCGGCGATCCGGGCCGGAGGCGGCTGGGTTGAGATGTGGGGCAACACGGCCCTTTCTGCCCTGCAATACAACCTTGACATTCTTCCTCGCCAGGGCCACTCGGCTAAATCCGACCGAATCCAGTTGCTGCCCCGCGAAGGAACCGTTTGGGAAGTTTTGGACCAAGCTCCAAGGCCATGGGTCCACAATCCTGCCGGGCACATCGAGGCGGACCACTACACCCCCGTATTCTGCCAAACGAATCTGGGCGACCCACTGGTGCGCGCACATTGGTTGGCCTGCTGGCAAGACCACAAGGATCGCATCGGCATCGACGGGATGTTCTTGGACAGCTCCTTCAATATGTCCGCCGACAAGTTTAGTTGGGTCCAGAATAGCGACTTTGACCAAGCGGGCGGAGCCACGATTGATCAGACCGACCTCCTCAGACGCGGACGCCCAGCCGTAGAGCCACGCGCCTCTATCCAATCTCAGTACCTGCCCTATCTGGAGACTCTTGCCGAGATGCAACGGTTCGGATTCCATCTAAGCGTGGAGGACACTGGCGTCTTCGGGGTGTCCAGGTCCGGCCCCGGAGTCTTGGATCGAGAGCCGACCATGCCGATGTGGGTTGATGCGCTTTGCGTCTTTGATTTGGAAGCGATTCAGGAGGCTGGACTCGATGCCGAAGACGTCTTCTTCCGCGGGCTTGCCTATCGGAACATGTGGTACCTCTACTGGAGTCCACAGCACGACACGCTCTCATGGCGCCAAGACCGCCCCACGGACCCGTTGCACCAGCCAACCGCAGACCAATTGGACCTCTACCGAGCCTATGGTCGCGCCCTTCCCTACTTTGGCGTCCGCACGATCCATCCGAACGAATCGGTGATCGAATACGCCACGGAGGAAGCTCGGCTCTTCTGGTCGAGGGAGGCCGTCGAGCTTGACCTAGGTCGAGAATGTGAGATTCAAAACTTGGTCAATGGATTCGTTGAACCAGGAGACCGTTTGCGGACGAAGCCATTCGCGGTGTACTTGGTGAAGTAGAACCTTGCTCCAGATCGGGGATCAAGCGAGCACTGGTTGACATCCAGGGGCACAGACGCTACGTCATCGAAAGGACAGCAGCCAACTTAACTGACTCCCCTACGGAGCGCACCAAAATCAAGTGAAAAATTAAGCCCAACTCCTTCTCCTTACGAAGCATGGAGAAGGTGCACGTTTGGGCGGATAAGGGTTCCGGAAGTACCGCCGACGACCAGAAATCGCCTCCAGGGCTGGCCAGAACAGGTTCAAAACTGAGATTCTCGGGGCTAACACGCCCTGCCAAGCCATAAATTGCGAAAATCATCACAACATCGGGAACCAACTGCCCGACGAACCTTGTTGACATGAGAGAAGGCCATGAAGAACATTCTTGCAATCTCCACGCTATTCGCCACTGCCACGCTAGCTTCCGCAGTTCCTCTTAACGTTCAGTCACTAAAGAGCGGCAAGTTTTCTACCGCACGAGTAAACGCGAACGGACGCAGTCTTTACGTTTACGCCGGCGCTTTCGATGCAACCCTAGGATCCCAAGGACTAGAAGTTTATTGCATCGACCTCGCTCATGAAGTGTCCCCGCCTTCGTCTTACGACGTTAATGTAGTCTCCACCACGACGCTTGCCAGCAACTACAAGCTCGCGGCAAAGCTGTTCAATCAGTTCGCCTCCACCATCGACTCGAACGAAAAGGGTGCCGGTCTGCAAGTTGCGATCTGGGACGCCATCACTGACGGCGGCGATGGAGTCAACTCCGGTAACTTCTACGACGAAGGCACGGACTCCGCGATTCTGGGCTACGCCAGCAGCTTCCTGAGCTACGACCTCTCCAGCACCTCCGATGAGGCCTACGCCTACCTCGCCACTTCGCACCCCGGCAACCGCAACCAGAACATGATTGGCACCCTGCCCGACCCGACCGCTCCGGTTCCCGAGCCCGCAAGCCTCACGGCTCTGGCCCTTGGCGTTGGCGCAATCCTCCGACGACGCGCTTCCAAGTAAGGTCCACTTGAATCCCGAATGGCCGATCACACTCGTGATCGGCCATTTTGTACTCGCACTTGGCCAAGTGTTAGAATAGGTGCATGCGCGCCAAAGTGATCGCTCTCCTACTCCTGCTCACGAGTCTGGCTTCGGCACAGTTGCCGAAAGAGACGAAGGCAGACCACGACAAACGGATGAAGTGGTGGCGCGAGGCCCGCTTCGGCATGTTTATCCACTGGGGACTCTACGCCGTCCCGGGCGGCGTGTGGAAAGGCAAGGAAGTGCCAAATATTGGCGAGTGGATCATGAATTCGGCCCAGATCAAGGTCGCTGACTACGAGCCACTGCAACAACAGTTCAACCCGGTCGACTTTGATGCCCGCGAGTGGGTCCGGCTTGCCAAGGGTGCAGGGATGAAGTACATCGTCATCACCAGCAAGCACCACGACGGCTTCGGTCTCTTTGATTCCAAGCAGACAACCTGGGACATCATGGGGACACCTTACAAGAAGGACATCCTCAAGCAACTTGCGGCAGCCTGCAAAGCCGAGGGCATCCGCCTCTGCTTCTACCACTCCATCATGGATTGGCACCATCCCGACTATCTGCCGCGACGCGATTGGGACCCGCGACCAGAGTGGACTCCCAACTTCCAGAACTACGTCACCTACATGAAAGCGCAGCTCAAGGAGTTGCTGACGAACTACGGCGATATCGGCGTTCTTTGGTTCGACGGCGAGTGGGAAGCAACCTGGACCCCCGAGTTAGGCAAAGATCTTTACCAATATGTCCGCAAACTGAAGCCGAATATCCTGATCAACAACCGAGTGGACAAAGGCCGCCAAGGTATGGCCGGCATGACCGTCGGTGACCATGCCGGTGACTTTGGCACGCCCGAGCAAGAGATCCCGGCGGGCGGTATCCCCGGTGTGGACTGGGAGTCGTGCATGACCATGAACGACACCTGGGGCTTCAAGAAGAACGACCACAACTGGAAGTCGGCTCGCCAGCTGATCGAGAACCTGATCGACTGCGCTTCCAAAGGTGGCAACTACCTGCTAAACGTCGGACCTACTCCCGAGGGCCGGATCCCTGACCCCAGCATCGAGCGCCTGAAAGCCATTGGCGACTGGACCAAGGTGAATGGCCAGGCCATCTATGGCACCTCCGCAAGTCCTTTCCCCAAGCCATTGCCTTGGGGCCGAGTCACTTCCAAGCCCGGCAAGCTCTTCCTCCATGTCTTCGCCGCGGCGAAGGCCAGAATCGTGCTACCGGGCCTCACGGCCAACATTTCTCGGGTTTATCGCCTTGGCGACCCCAAGAAGACCCCCATCGCCGTGTCTTCCGACAGCGATTCCGTGACGCTGCAGCTGACCGGCATCAGCCGGGACTGGCCGACGGTCTACGTGCTTGAGTACAAGGGTGAACTCTCGGTGAAGCCCGTCCTGCTTCAGCAAGATGCGACCGGTGGTGTTCTCCTATCTAGCCTGGAAGCCAGGGTGGTTGGAGCCACGGCAAAGTATGAGCCGCACATCGACGCAATTGGGTTTTGGACCAACAAGGGCGACGTCGTTGAGTGGGAATTTGAGGTCAAGAAGGCAGTTCGGACTCGCGTGACTATGGTCTATGCCTGCGACCCCAAGTACTACGGCAGCACCTTCGAAATTCGCCTTGGCAACCAGGTGTTGACGGGCGATATCGACTCTACTGGTGACTGGTCGAACTTCATCCAACTAAGCTTTGGCAACCTCGACCTGAAGCCGGGCAAAAATGTCCTGCGCCTCGTCCCGACCTCCATGCCGAATGGTGCGGTTATGAATCTCAAGAACCTGCTCCTTGAGCCCGTCGCAGTGAAGAACTGAGGACAATGCCCGCGACGCTGGATGACGTCCGCCGAATCTGCTCTTCCCTTCCCGGCGCAATCGAGGGCGGGGAGGAGCGGTTTGGCTTTTCGGTTTTGGTCAAGGGCAAAGGCAAGGGATTCGTGTGGACCTGGGCGGAGCGCGTACATCCGCGCAAACCGAAGGTGATCAACGAATCGGTGGTCGCGGTGGTGGTTCCGAGCCTGCTCACCAAGGACCTGCTAATTGAGGCAAATCCGAATGCCTTCTTTACCGAAGACCATTACAATGGCTACCCAGCGATCCTCGTCCGGTTAGACCGGGTTGAGCTCGAGGAATTGGAATCCGTGCTTTACGAGGCGTGGAAGTGCAAAGCGCCTCCCGAAGCTGTTTGCGCCTTCGAGATGAGTTAGTGTCATCGGAACTTCTGACGCCGGAAGCTCTGACTAGCGTGGCCAAAAAAGCTATGTAGAATTTCCATTGATGAACAAAAGAACTCTGGCATCGATGGCGCTGTCAATTGGTTTTGTGGCAAGCTCGCTCGCGGGCAACATCGCACTTGGAGCGGCAGTGACGCTCACGGGCGAGTTTGGAGTCGGCTACAGCTACTCGCATGGTGCCTTCGCACCCAAGGAAACGCTCACGGATGGCAACTTCCTGGCCGAACACAACTATTGGTCAGTGAACACGGTCTGGTGGGACACCCCACCGGGGGCCGCCTCGGCGGGCCAAAAGGTCACTATTGATCTTGGCTCGGTCCGAAACATTGTTGGATTCACCATGCAGGCGGACGACAACGACTACTACAGCATGGAATTCGACGATAGCACGATCGCCTACATGCCTCGGTCGAGTGGCGGCGGAATGCGCACGAGATCCATCACACTTCTCTCGCCGGTGAACTCCAGGTATCTCACGATCATGGCCCACCTGACTTCTGAATCCGGAACCGATGGAGCGTTTTCACTCTCCGAGGTGCAGGTATTCGATGATGTTGTTCCGGGAATCTCGGGCCCTCCAGTCGGGGCTCCGCCACCCTGGATTGCTCCTCCCCCTCCCCTCACTCCGGAGCCAGCGCCGTTTGTGGTGTTCGCGGTGGCCGGACTGGGCTACGTGCTATCGCGCCGACATTAGGTTCGATTGAACTTGGCCCAACTCCAATCCAGTTGGGCCAATGATCAGATTGCCCGCATGCGGTTGTTCTTGGGCAGCTGCTCGACTTCGGCAAGTCCCAAATGAGCCATCAACGGCGGCAGGTACATCGCAAAGCGCCCGCGGTAGCCTTTGCGCAAGCCGTACCATCCGCCAACCGGGTTCGATTCGGATCTCGCCCAGGCTTCGACCGTTCCCTCTTTGGCTTCCTTCTGCTCGTCTGCACTTCCCAGCAGCATCCAATCGCCATGCGTCTTCAGCATCTCTTGCAGATCTTCGATGCAGCGGAGGTGATAGCGAAGCTGGGTGGTGCCGACTTGACAAACAAGGGCAGGGGGATCGGCGCCCTCATCGCGGTACATCAGGTAGTCCGCGCCTCCACTCGGTGTCTTCAGTTGCCACGGTGATTCCTTGGTTCCGATCATCGCCACATTATCCGCGACCTTGGGGAGCTTTGCAGAGGTAAAAACCCTCTTCGCATGGAAAAAGTTGGTTCTATCGACGAGTACTTGTCGAATATCGAGAGCGAGGCGCATCGGCTCGCGCTCGAACATATCCGCTCGCTCATCCAGGAGGGAGTGCCCGACGCCACGGAGGCGATCAGCTATGCCATGCCTGCGTTCAGGCTCCGGGGACCGTTTATCTGGTTCGCCGCGTTCAAGAACCATTGTTCGCTGTTTGCAGGCTACACGGTTGCCGACTTTGCCGATGAATTGATCGATTTCCGGACCTCAAAGGGGACGATTCAGTTTCAGCCCGACAAGCCCATTCCCGATGACCTCGTGCGTCGCATCGTGCGAAAGCGAGCGGACGAGAACCGGTCCAAGAAGCGCAAATAGGTTGGTAACCTGGAAAGGACAACGGAGTTTGGATTCATGAATATCAGCATTGCCTCGTTCTCTTTTCACGGCGCCCTCAGTGCAGGCACGATTGACGTTTTTGGCTACCTCGAAGCTTGTCGCTACCGGTACCACCTGAACACGGCGGACATCTGGAACGGCCTGCTGGGATCGGACGTGGAGGTCCAGCTCGACCCAGAGCGACTGCAAAAAGTGCGCCGAGCGATGGACGAGCGCGACCTTGTCTGCGTGAACTACCATGCCGATGGATGTCACCCTTGGGAGGAGGAGCCGGAGGCTCGCGAGCGACATAAAGAACTGGCGTATCGACACCTGAAAGCGGCGGAGATCCTCGGCGCACGAACGGTCCGAATCGACACCGGTGGACGGGAACGCGAATGGACGAATGAGCAATTCGACTACATCGCCCAGGCATTCCGCAATTTCGCCGCCTATGGTGGCAACGCAGGTTTCCCCGTTGGACCCGAAACGCACTGGGGCGCGACGAACTATCCCGACAACATGCTCAAGCTCCATGCCGCCGTAGCCTCTCCGCACTACGGAATTTTGCTCCACATGGGCAAGGACACCTGGACGAGCCCGAGCGATTACGACCGCGCGTTGGCCCCGATTGCCGTCCACACTCACATAGACCAGAACACGTGCCACAACCGGGCCGAAGAGGCACTGGCTATCCTTCTTGAGGTTGGTTATCGCGGTGCGCTGGGTGTCGAGCACCACACGGGCAAGAACGAACTGGCCGAAGTGGAAGCCCAGATCGGCCTGATTCGCCGTGCCATCAGTCACGCCCGATCCGGTCGGGGCGAGGGCTACAACGGGAATCCGTTGTTGAATCCGCTCGACGAGCGGTCGCA
>JBMOJD010000083.1:0-13885 GCA_049317025.1 Fimbriimonas sp.
GGCGCGGGAATCCCGGCCTTTAGGCGCTTGAAGGCGGTGTGCTCGGTCGAGCTGCCAACGCCGCCCCACCAGAGGATCGAACGGCCCTCAATGATCGTGTTCAGCCAAGTTTGGCCAATCTGAGCGGCGGTGATGTTCGGGTCATTGCCGTAGTCGCGCAGGGCCTTGACGAAGGTGAACGTGCCGCTGAGGTCGTCGTCGGTGACGACCAAATGCTGACCCCGCTGCTCATGGACATAGTAGTAGATTTGTCCAAGTTCACGAAGGATATGATCCTTCTTCCACTGCTCAAAGGGGCGTCCGAGATAGACGCCGATCATCTTGCCAAGAACGCCAGCGTAGACTTTTTCGGCGTAATCGGCGGGCAGAGCAGGGAGGTTCAAAAGTTTGGGCGACACTTCACTAGATTAGCAATCGCCCGTTATAATTATCAAGTGGTCAGGGTTTGACGCGGGTGAAAGTTTGGCTTTGACCCTGCACGGTCGCCACGAATTCGTCGGCGTTGGTGAACTTGACCTTGGTCGCGACTTCCTTGTTCATCTGTCCCTTGGCCATGTCGAGGATCGCCTTGGGCAGGCCCGGAGCTTCGAGGGTCTGGGGAGTGATCTTCAGGTCTTCGCCTGCGAACGAGTAGATTCCCGTGGCTTTGATCTTGATGCCCATAGCTTCGGCGGACTGGGTCATCTTGCCGTCAGAAGAGAATTCGTAGACGGCGGGAACGCCCTGGAGGGTGCTATTCCACTTGCCAACAACCGAAGGACCGCTCTGGCAGCCAACCATGGCAACCACCGCGATTAGCGCGAAACCTGCTTTCTTGAACATAAGTGTCAGTGTATCAGAGTACGCTCAAAGTCTCGCGAAGGGCCTAGCAGGATGCCCGCCGGTTACCCCGAATAATTCCTAGGTGAACTTTCGCGACGAGGAGGCCGCGAGCCGAACCATTGAGCGGTTGGAACAATCCACCGGGTTGGATCTCGCCAACTTGTTCGAACGCGCCCTCTCGACCAGCCCCGATCCGGACCTCTCGCTCTCGAACCTCGAGCGGTGGCTCGCGCGGACCACGAACTCCCGAATGCATCTGGAGCAGATCATGGCGTTTCCCGAATTGGGGAGCCTGCTTGGGCTCCTCTTCGGGGCATCGCAGCCGACCTCAGACGCCCTCATCCAAAACCCCGAGTTGGCGAGCCTGATACTAGAGCCCGGCGAGCTCAGTCGCCGACCCACGTTTGACGCGATTGTGCAAGAAGGGAAGCGGTTGCTAGCTTCGGCCACGTCAATGAGCCATTCGCTCGATCGGCTCCGCTATCTCCGGCAGCGCTGGACCATTCCCATCACTTTGAACGACCTATCCGGGGCATGGTCGCAGGTGGACGTTTGGTCCGCTCTCTCCGAGTTGGCCGAGGCCATCGTGGTCCTGGCCCGCGATCTCATCTGGAGCGACATCGCGAAGCGGCGAGGGCTAGGGGACTGTCCGGTTTCGATCTTGGCATTTGGCAAGCTCGGCGGCGGCGAACTCAACTACAGCTCCGACATCGATCTGGTCTACGTGCTCGATGACAACGCCGACGAGGTGTTGGAACGTGAGGCCACTCGCTTTTGCGAGGCCCTTGGCCGGGCTCTCAGCGACCGCATGGGCCGTGGGTTCCTCTACCGAGTTGACCTTAGGTTGCGCGCATTCGGCTCTCAAGGTCCGATCCTGAAATCGCTGCGGGCGACGGAGGCGTACTACCGCCTTTACGCCGAGCCCTGGGAGCGCATGGCGCTCTTGAAATCGCGTGTCCTCGTCGGCTCACCAGACATGCGAGCACGCTGGGAGGACCTGCGAAAGGAGATCGCCTTTCCCGCCCGGGTCGGCGAACACATCGTCACCGACCTGCTCGGCATTCGCCAACGGATCGAAGAACACGCGGAGCCAACCGACCTCAAGCGCGGCCCCGGTGGCATCCGCGATATCGAGTTCCTTTGCCAGATCCTTCAGATGGTCCATGGCCACCGGGTGCCTGGGCTCCAAACCCAAAATACCTGCCATGCGCTTGTCGCCGTGGCCGAAGCCGGGTTGGTGCAAACCGGCGTCCGTGATGAGCTAGTCCAGGCCTACACCTTCTTGCGAAAGCTCGAGCACCGATGCCAACTGCTCGATGACCGCCAGACCCACGAAGTGCCAACGGGCCCAATGCGCGAAGTCGTCGCCCATCTAACCGGCTTCCGCGACGCGAGCGACCTCGACCAAAGCTTGGGCACGACCCGCCAGACAGTCCTGATCCTCTTCAGCGCGACTTTTGGCAAGCTGCCGCTGGGCACCCCCGCGCGAGAGCAGTTGATGACGGCGTTTGGCTCGCATTCGGCCCTCGCCGCCCAGTGGTTCGACCTCTTGCCCGAATCGGAGGCGTTCTACGAGTCACTCACGACCAACGAAGGGAGCCTTCGCCGGGTTCAGAAGATTCTCAACGACGCGCCCCTCCTCGTCGCCGAGTTCAAGCGATCCGTGGCCCTGACGGAACTACTGCTAAGCGGCGAGATCGAGGAGGCCTTCGACGCGGCCGAGCGGTTGGATTCACTCTCGGTGGAGGTACCCCTGCGCGCGGTGGCCGAGGGCTTCGCCCGGTCGCGCGCGCGCCTATTGAGCCAGTGGGCGCTGTTGCCGCCGGGGGCGGCTTCGAATCTGGCCAGCCTCACGCTGGGCCGTCATCTCGGTGCCCTCTACGACGCTCTGATCCGTCACTGCGCCCACCGAATCTATGCCGAATTCGACATTCTTGCTCTCGGCAGCTTCGGAAACCTGGAGCTGGCAATTGACTCGGACTGTGATGTTTTGTTCTTGGTCGAAAACGCGAGCCACCAGCGCGAAGCCGAATCGCGCGCCCAAGAACTCCTCGCCATCTTGGCCCAACTCCGCCGATACGGGGCGACCTTCGAGGTCGATCTGAGGCTACGGCCCGAGGGCAGCAAGGGACTTCTTGTCCGCACGTATGACGCGCTGCGCGCCTACGACCTCGATGGCATGGAGCTCTGGGAACGGTTCGCCCTCGGCCACGCCCGACCAGTGGCGGCCAAGGCGGGCGCGTTCGAGGTCGTCCGGCACTGCGCCTATGGCCTCCCACTAACGCCCGACCGTTTGAAGGAGCTCGTCCGAATGAAGCGACGAGTGGAATCCGAACGAGTCAACCCGGCCCACCAAAAACGGCAAATCAAACTGGGACACGGCGGGCTCAACGACATCGAGTGGATGGTTCACCTCCACGAGATGCGCTACCCAACTGCAACCCTTGCCGAGAGCAGCTTTGAGATTCCCGACCGGATTCGGACCCTCGGACGTCTCGGCTTGATCCACGTTTTGGAGGTCGAAAACCTCCTCGAAGCCCATGCGCATCTCCACGCTCTGCGCTCTTGGATCACATTGTTGGGCTACCAAACCGACCTATTGCCGGAGAATCCCGATAAACTAGACCGTCTTGCGGCGGCCATGGGGATTGCGGACGGAAACCATCTCCTGGCTCGGCACGGCGCGATGATCGAAGCGGTGCGCTTGATGTACACCGATTCTCTCGAACGGCTAAGGGTGTGAACGAATGTCTTGGTGGATTTGGTGCTTACTAGGCTATGGATTGGGTTCGATTCCCTTCGGGGTGATTGCCGCCCGCATGCGAGGGATCGATATCCAGTCGGTTGGCAGCGGCAACATCGGGGCCACCAACGTGCTTCGGGTCCTCGGACCGGTATGGGGCGTGTCCGTGTTCCTTCTCGATATGCTCAAGGGCGCCGTGCCCGCGATCTTGGCAAGCCAAGCCGTCCATGAGAAAGTCGGCCCGATCGATATCCAGATGCTCTGGCTTCTCGCTGGTCTTTGCGCCGTGTTGGGGCACTGCTTCTCGCCGTTCCTCAAGTTCAAGGGCGGCAAGGGTATCGCCACCGCATTTGGCATGGTGATTGGGGCGGCGCCATGGGTCGCTTTTCCCGCGTTCAGCCTATTCTTGGTCGTGCTCTTCGCAACTCGCTACATGAGCATCGCGAGCATCGTCGGCGTCTCGTCTTCGGTGATTCTCGGTGCCGTATTGCCCAATGAGAGCCGCCAGATCCTCATCGTCTATGTCCCCCTCACGATCTTCATCGTGGCGCGACACGGCGAGAACCTGAAGCGCGTGCGCGCCGGGACCGAGCGCAAATTCGAATTCCGCAAGACCGAGTCGGTCGAGCCCGCTCGTCCTTCCGCGAATGCCGAGAACCATGCCGCTGAGCCAAACGTCAGCAAACCGTAAGGAAGCGAACCCCGTGCTGCTGAGAGACGCCCTCTTTAACTCCCCCCTGACGGTGATTGCCGGATGCGTGATCTGGATCCCTTTGGCGATCTGGATCGTGTCGATGGTCCACTGGATGATCATGGGCGAGATCGAGTGGACGTTCGGCTTCCTCGGCATCTTCCTTGCCCTCATGCTCGGCTGGACGGCTCTCAACCCACCCACCCCGACCATGCCCGTCTTCACATTGGCCGCCACCGTCGGGACCATGATCATGTTTCCGTTCGTTCGTGCCTCGCTCAACCGGCGAGAACTGAACAGCATGGAGATCGAGCAGGTGGAGAAGGCGTACCAATCGCTCGCCCTGCGGCCCGATAACCCGCTCGCCGCCTACAAGATCGCCAAGATGGCCTACAGCAAAGGCTTCCACGGCCAAGCCCTCGCTGTGATGGAGACGCTGATCGCCAACCTCCCCAAACGGCACTATCCCGATGAGCACCGCACCTACGTGCGCTGGAAGCAAACGACCCCACCCGACCTGATTCGGCCTCTTCCGTGTGTGGAATGTGGCGTTTACAACGACCCTGCCCGCCTGCACTGCATGGCCTGCGGTTCGCCGGTCCTGCTAGACCACATCAAGGGCCGGTTCCTTGGGCGATCCATGGGCCGCAAGCTTGTGGTCGGCTGGCTGGGAATGGTGTCTCTGCTGGCGGGGATCCCGCTCGCGAGTTCCTTGCCTCCTGCCGCCGGCATTCTGCTCATCCTTGCCCTGCTCGCGGGGGTTGGCTATGCGGCCTGGCGTGCGTTTGGTTCCGAGGTCCGGCCCACGTGAGGCTGCTGGATCGCTATGTCCTCCGTGAGCTGTTCGTTCCGTTTTTGATTGGCACGCTCGGTGTCGTCATGATGTTCCTCGCCAACGAGTACATCGCGCTCGCCAAGAACCTTGAACTCCAGCATGTTCCCGTCAGCGCCATTGCCCAATATCTGATCTGCAAGACGCCGTTCTACACCTACATGACCCTGCCCATCGGCACCGCGCTCGCGGCCTCCATGGCGATGTCGAGGCTGGTGCGGGAGTCGGAGCTAACCGCCATCCGGGGTGCCGGAGCCAGGATTCTGCGGGTGATTCTCCCGGTGGCACTCTTTGGGCTCGCCGTTGGTGGACTCAACCTGTACTTGGTCGAGCGCGTGATTCCACCCGCCAACCGCCGCGCAAACACCTTGGCCCAGCAAGTCGGCCTCCTTGCCCTCGCACCGACCTTCAAGGCGAACACGGTCCTCTACCTGCGCCGCTACACCGCGACCTTTGCCAGCGTCACTCGAAGCGGCGAGCAGAACCTCGACATCAACGACGTCCTCCTGATCGAGCGGCCCCAGGCGGGCATCACCCAGATCATCAGCGCGAAGCGCGGAACCTACAACAATGGCGTTTGGGAGCTTTTCGACTCCTACCTGTGGCGCGTGCGTGGCCAGGACCTGCTGATCGCGCGACCAAATGGCCAGTTCACCATCAACGAACGCATCGTCATCGATGACTTCTTCAGCCCCCCCGCGCCCGAAGAACAGACGATCCAAGAACTGCATGTGGCTATCGAGAGCGGTCGCCGAATGGGCGCGGATACGCGGCGGCTGGAGGTGGCCTACCAGGTCAAATTCAGCGTCCCCGCCGCGTGTATGATCTTCGCGCTTGTCGCGCCGGTGTTTGCCATCGTCTTTGCCCGCAGTGGGGCATTCGTCGGAGTACTCCTGAGCATCGTCATGGTGATGCTCTACTACAACGCCTTCATCATCTCGACCCAGATATTGGGCAAACTAGACGCGGTGAGCCCGATCATGGCCGCGTGGTTGCCAAACTTGCTGTTCTTCTTGCTCGGTATTTTCGCGATCCGGAGGCTTGAGTGAGAAGGCTGTCGTTCTTGCTGCTGGCCGCCCTCGCCACTCGAGGATTCGCCCAGTCGGGTGCCCGCGAAGGCGTCTTCTTCACTCTGAAGACTCTCCAACGCAGTGGACGAGTGCCCCTGGCGACCCAAACGAGCCCGCTGGAACCGACTGCATTCGGCGGGCAAACCCAAGGCATCTTGCCCGCGCCTCAGAACGTGCCCAAGCGGCTGGAACTGGTGCGCTCGGGCAAGACGAGTCGCTCGGGAGATGTCCTCACCGCCGAGGGCGGCGTTGAACTGCTCTTCGAGGGCTACCGCGTCCTCTGCCAGCGTGCCCGGGGCAACGTCGTGACCAAGGTTTTCGAGTTCACCGGCAACGTTTCCGTGGTCGGGGCCGATGCGGTCGTCAAGGGCGAGCAGGTCGTGGTCGACTTTGACAAGAAGACCTTCGAGGCCTACGAAGGCGACTCCGAGATTCGCCCAAACCTGATCAAGGGCTACGCCCGCGACAGCCTCTTCTTCCGGTCAGCCCGCCTGAGCGGAGGCGAGAAGGAGTTCACCGGCGAGCGCTGCAAAGTCACGACATGTAACCTCAAAGAGCCGCACTTTCACCTCGATGCCAACAACGCCGTGGTCCGGCCCGGGCGTCGGGTGATCTTCCGCGGCGCGACACTGAACGTGCTCGGCCGTCGGATCTTGCGTATCCCCTACCTCGCCGTGCCCCTCGATGACCGGGCCTACCGGAGTCTCCCCGACATCGGCCAAAGCCCGGATGAGGGCTACTACGTGAAGAATCGCTGGTCGATCCCTGTGCGGGGTGATTCGGCCGGGACCGCCTTGGTCGACCTCATGAGCAAGCGGGGCGTCGGCCTCGGGGGCGACTATCAATACCGAACCGGAAAGCTCGATGGCCGAACGAGGATCTATACAGTCTTCGGCACAATCCAGACGTTTTCGGTCAATAACGAACACCAGCAGTCCTTCAAGTTCGGCACATTTAGCCTCCAAAACGACTTCCAGCAGGACAACTACTTGACCGCACCAGGATCCACGACGTACAGCACGAGAGCGCAGTTCCAACTTCCGATCCGGAAGTCAGATTCAACGCGCATCGGTTTTTTGCAGCAGGGAAGCCGAACCGATGGCTTTACGAACTCATCGATGAACGTCAGCCTGGCCGATCAGCGCAAGTTTGGTTCCTTTCTCACGACCACAGACGTGAACTGGCAGACCAGCGAATCGGCCTACGGCACGACCACAAGCTCACGCAAGCAAGTGGATTTGCGTTGGAAGGGGACCCAAGACGTGCGGTTTGCGAACGTCAGTTTGGACTACCAGCGCCAGATCCCTATCGGCGAGACCCAGGGCTTCTTCGGATCATCCGACCGAACGCCCGTCCTGTCGCTCCAAACCGATTCCCAGCGACTCTTCGGACCCAAGAGAGGCGAGGCGTTCCCGTTTCGCAGTGAGTTTTCGCTGGGCGAGTATTTTGATACCACGAGCCAGTCACCCATAGGAAGAGGAAACCTGGACTTCAACTTTCAGAAATCAGACCGAGGCAAGGGCCGCATCGGGTTTGACTACAACGGCCAGTTTCGACAAGGCCTCTACTCCGATGACACGGCCCAATATGTGCTCGGTCTGGGGGGAACCGGGCGCTACAAACTCGGGCCGGACACCTCGTTCAATCTGCGCTATAACTACCTGCGTCCTTACGGATACTCGCCTCTCATTATCGACCGGTCCGGCAAGAACAACTACCTGACTGCGGACCTCACCGTTCGACCCATTCGGTCTCTTCTGGTCGGGGCCCAGACGGGCTTCGACATCAATCGTCTCGACACGCAAGATAACGCCTGGCAGCAGGTTGGAATCCGTACCGAATGGAGGCCAACCGGACGATTCCTACTCCGTGGTCTCACCAGCTACGACACGTTCCAGAAGGCCTGGAGCAGCGTGCGCCTCGATACCAGCCTCAAATCGGGCCCCACTTTCCTCAGCCTCGGCACCCGTTACGACGGGATTCGCCACACTTGGGGCAATGCCAACCTCTTCGTCGACAACATCCAAGTCGGTAAGATCAAAGCCTCGGCTGTGCTCGCCTACAATGGGTACCTGAAGCAGTTTGAGTCGCAACAGTACGCTATTACCTATAACTTGCACTGTGCTGAAGCCGTTCTCACCGTCGTGGACAACAGCACCGGCTTTCGCTCTGGACGAACCATCACCTTGTTCGTGCGCATCAAGGCCCTGCCGTTCGATACCGGCTTCGGCGCCGGTACCCGTGGCCAACCCATTGGCACGGGTACCGGACGCGATTTCTAAAGAACGGTTCGGCTGAGTTCGAGGTTCTTCAGAAGCGGCTCAAAGCGCCGCTTGACGTCGGCGGCGGTGAATTGGACGTGCTTGGTTTCCGTCTCCGGGGCCTCGAACAGCAGGTCCTGAAGCAGACGCTCCATGATCGTGTGTAGCCGTCGCGCTCCGATGTTCTCGACCTTCATGTTCACTTCCAAGGCAAAGTGAGCGATGGCATCGAGTGCTTCCGGTTCGAAAGTGACGGTCACGCCATCGGCGGCGAGCAGGCTCGTGTACTGCTTAGTCAGCGCGTTCTTCGGCTCGGACAGAATTTTTCGGAAGTCGTCTTCCGATAGTCGCTCCAACTCCACACGGATGGGCAAGCGACCCTGAAGCTCAGGGATCAGGTCGCTCGGCTTCGACATGTGGAACGCGCCCGCGGCGATGAACAGAATGTGATCGGTGCGGATGGGGCCGAACTTGGATGGCACCGTAGAGCCTTCGATGACGGGCAGCAGGTCGCGCTGCACACCTTCACGCGAGACATCGGGGCCGGAACCACCCGTCTTGCCCGCGACCTTGTCGATCTCGTCGATGAAAATGATTCCCGTCTGCTCAGCCCGCTTGATCGCTTCCTTGTTCAGCGAGGCCTTGTCGATGAGCTTGCCTGCTTCCTGGTCGAAGATGATCTTCTTGGCCTCTTCCACCGTCGCTCGGCGCGAGAACCGGCGAGTTCCGAAGGGGCCACCCAGGTTCTGGCCATCGATCCCCATCTCTTCCATACCCTGGGGGGTGAAGACTTGCAGGAAAGGCGAATTCGCTTCTTCAACCTCGATGGAAACAATCTCGTTCTCGAGCTTGCCATCGATCAGGTCTTGGCGAATCTGCGCGCGCTTGGCGTTGTAGGCCTCCGCCTTCGCCTCGATGTCCTCCGGCTCCTCGTCTTCGTCATCCGAGCCATAGCTCTGGAAAAACGGGCTCATGTGCGAAGGAGTGTCGTCGAGGAGATCAACCAACCGATCCAAGACCGCTTCCTCGGCCAGCGGTCGAGCCAGTTCAACCGCCTCTTTCTCCACCAATCGAACGGCGGCGGCAGCAAGGTCACGCACCATGGACTCGACATCTCGACCCACATAGCCGACCTCGGTGAATTTGGTCGCTTCCACCTTCACGAACGGCGCTCGAGCGAGCTGGGCGAGGCGACGGGCAATTTCGGTCTTGCCCACACCGGTGGGTCCGATCATCAGAATGTTCTTCGGCAGGATGTCGTCGCGCTCATTTTCGGGCAGTTGCAGGCGGCGATATCGATTGCGCATGGCCACCGCCACTGCCCGTTTGGCTCCGTTTTGACCGATGATATAGCGATCAAGTTCGGCCACGATTTGGCGAGGGGTGAGGTCTTCTACTGGGAGCATCATGCCCTTTCAAGCTACCCCATCCCCCGCCGATTAGCCTAAAGGGCCCACTTCTTGAGGAACTCGATCACCTTGGCCGGGCTGTGGTGATCGCCCTCTTCCAAGAGGCCGGTGTCTTGCGAATGCAGCAGCTTGCCCTTGCTGTTCAGGACGAAAAGGTGGGGATAGCCCGCGATGGTCGGGTACTTCGAGAGCACCGCTTTGTTCTCATTCTCTTGGCTGTAGTTCACCTTCACGACCACGTACTTGTCCTTCAGGAGCTTGGCAATCTCGGCATCGGTGGTGAAGAGCTTGTCGAGCTTCTTACACCAGCCACACCACTCGCCTCCCACGTCCAGGATCACTTGCTTCTTCTCTTTGGTCGCCTGCTTCAGGGCAAGGCTAATGTCCTTGGCCGCGTCGCGCTTCGGGTCAAACTTGGGATGCGCGGTGGCCTCTTGGGCGAGGACCGAAGAAGCGAGGACGACAAGGGAAGCGAAGGTCGCAAGTGCTCTCATAGCCCCATTATAGGGCAGGTTGGTCAGTGGCCATTGCCTCAATCCATCGTTTCCTTTGTTTCCGTAAGTTGTTTCAGTCGATTCAGTCGATCGCTCCAGGAGCTTTCAATCTGAGCCAAATACATCGTGGCCACTCGCAGGTTTTGCGATTCCACCGACACAAGCTGCTCTCGGCCTTGCCGTTGGATGCTAACGAGTCCAGCAGCCGCCAGCACCGAGAGGTGTTTGGCGGCAGCCTGCCGTGTGATGGGGATGCCATCGAATAGTTGCAGCATCGGCGACGTACCTCTTTCGGCGGCCCGGCGAAGGATCTCCAGACGGTGGCGATCCCCAAGAGCATGGAATAGGCTCCAGGCTTCGCTCATCGTTCGGCCGTGGCTCGAATGACCTGGATCTCCTCTTCCCAGCCCGCAGTGTTGAGTCCGAGTGCTTGGAGTTGGCGATCCTCAGAAATTCGGTCGAATCCGGTCTCGGTTAGCAGCAACTCGGTTCCTTCCGGCGTCTCTCGAAGTTCGAAAGTGACGGTTGTGAGCTCACCTTCGGGGAATTCGCTGAGAAGCGCGCTCACCCCGGGGTGCCACTGGTAGGCAAAGCGATGCGGCGCTTCGATGGTGAGGAGGCGGATCTCTGTGCGAGACCCCGAGTTCCAGGTCAAGGTGACGTCGTTTCCGGCTTTCCATTCGCCTTCGACAGTGACCTTGAACCACTCGCGAGTGCCCTCAGCCGTTCCGATGGTGGCCCAGACTCGGTCGATAGGCGCTTGGATCAGTTCTTTCCGTTCAATCTTCATAGGTAACCTTTCAGTTGCCTATTATACGATGGTTCACGAAAATACGCAACCATTTGATTGCGTATTGCCTGTATTCTTGTCAGAAAAAGTCGTTGCAAACCGTCGGCGATGCGCCAAGCAAAGCCATTGCCTCGCTCAGACCTTCGTTGCTAAGGATTTCCACCATGTCCTGCTGAACGAGCTCGGCAAGGCTGGGCTCGCCAAGAAACGCCTGGACGAACTGGCGGATATCCAGCACGAAATCAGCTTCGGCGGATTCCTCCACCGTCAAACCCTCGGGCGAGAACGAGACCCGCCAAGGGCCATTGTTCGCCGGGACCACGTCATCGCGGATTTGGAAACTGAAAGTGCCTTCTTCAGTCGGCTTCAGGGCCTCGAGCGCCGCCGCCACGCGGTTCACGCGGAACATAATCGGTCGCTCGACCGCGACCTGAACCCCTTGGTCGAGGAACCGAGCGTAGTAGGGCGAATCCGACGGCTCGTTCCAAGCAAGGCCGTTCTTGTTGATACCCAGCCCGTGCATGAAGGCCAAAATCGACTCATATCCCCGACGGCTCGACCACACGAGTTCGCTGATGAACTGGTCATTCCAAAACGAGCTGTCGTGGCTGACGGCGGCATATGCCTCAATCGGATCGCCGACTGCGTAGATCGCCAAGCGCTTGTTTTCCGCCAACTTGTGCTTCCAGCCCGCCTCATCGCGGATGTGCAGGCCCGATCGCTGGTGGGCGTAGACGCCGTAACACTCGGAAATCTCGCGCCAAGACTCCGGGCGCAAGAGTCTGCCTTCAAGTTCCGCTTCGGGCCGGGCAAGCCGACCCACAGGGACGGTGATCTTAAGCCGCTTTCCGCAGACCTCATAGCCTGCTTTGCGATAGAACGTCTCCCGAAAGGCATAGAGCGACGACAAAAGCTTTGGCGTGGTGCGAACGTAATGCCGCATCATCGCGCTTCCCAGCCCCGACCGGCGCGCCTCGGGGGCAACGCAAACCAGGCCGATGCCGCCGCAACTCAGCAACGCCGGACCGCGGGTCGCGGTCATCGGTGCGGCCTGAAAAAGCCCCAAAACCTTGCCATCGACGGTGCCCACGAAGGTCTCGCAGCCATCGAGCCACGATTCCGGATTTTCGATGGTGTCGCCGTTGCGATAGGTCCGGGAGACGACGTCAAAAGCGTCGGTCATATCCTCAGGCTGAATCGGGCGCACATCGATGTGAGACATGCCCGTAAGTTACCGGAATTCGCGGGCTAAGTCGGCTTCTCGTGCCATGCCTTCGGCAATGTAAACACAAGCAAGAGCAAACCCGCGACTAGCCAGAGCGACGCCACGGCGATGGCAGGAATTCCCGTCATCGCCTCCAGAATTCCCGCGTCATTCTGGGAATGCCCGGCCGCACTGAGGCCAAACAGCGTAAGCAGGGACTGTGCCGAATTCAAACACTGCTGCATGGCAACGATTTGGATCGCGATCAGCGCATGGTCACCCTTGAGCTTCCAGCCGAGAAGCAAGAGCAGTGCCGCCCAGCCGTAGCCGGTGACGAGCCCCACGCCATCGCCCCGCACCCAGACCAAACAACTGAAGAGCAACACAATACCGAGACCCGTCAATCCATTCTTCGCCCGCGAAGACGAGCGAGCGAAATAGAGCAGCGCCGCCCCGGCGATGGACGCCCCGAGGTAGCCCGCCATGCTCACCAAAATCCCGCTGCCCCCCGAAACCTGGGTCACGCCGCTGGAGTCGGCATAGACGGCGATGTAGTGCGCCTCACCCCCGGTGGCCACCGCCGTGATCGCGTGGGCCATTTCGTGCAGGTGGGTGTTCAGGAACTGAAGCGGTAGCAGCACCAACTGCAAGGGCAAGATAAACCAGCTCACCAACGTCAGGACGGCGGCGATCACGATGGCCCGTTGGTGAGGCTTAAGCGGTTTCGAGGCCATTTTCCTTCTTTACGGATTCCCGTCGGGCGAGGATTCGCGCGTAGGTCCAATGCGCGAGCAAAGCGACCGAAATCCCACAAAGCCAGCCGAGCAACACCTGTGATGGATAGTGGGCCGCCACATACGATCGGCTGAAACCAGTGAGCAGCGCAATCGCCACCCAAGGGAGCCCCCAGAAGCGCAAATTCAGCGTGAAGATCGTCGCCACCGCCGCCATGTTCGCGCTATGCGCCGATGCCGTGCCTGGGTTCTCGCTGAGTCCGCATCGCACCAACACATCGGCCACCGCAGGCGATTGGTAAGGCCTGGGGGTCGGGAAGAGGTTCTTCAGGACATCGGTCAGTTCGTTCGCAAGGACCACCGCGACGAGCGTCAACAAGATGGTCCGCCGTGTTTGCGGTCCGCCGAATAGCATTCCAAGCACGAGGACGCCGAGGATCGCCTTGACCACCGGGCTTTGCGTCGCTTCGCTCAGGAACACCCAAAACGGGGCCTGACCCTCGGGCCAGTGATTGATCCAGCGGAAAACGGCAAGATCGACCGAACGCATGCCCCACTAGATTGGCACGGAACCGGGCCGCCGAATAGGTCCAAATGGCGTCGCTCTGGGCAAAGATCGTGGCGAGGAAGTATTATGAAAATCTGTGGCTAAAGTCTCCACCGATTTGGAGTCTGGCATTGACCGCGCGGTGCTTGTGTACATCAACGAGCACGATTCCGACGATCATGTTGTAGAAGAGGAGCTCGAAGGGCTCTGCGAGGCGGCAAATGTTGAGCCGATTGCCTCAATGCGCCAAAGGCTGGATCGCCCGATCAACGCCACCTTCATCGGCAA
>JBMOJD010000084.1:0-13797 GCA_049317025.1 Fimbriimonas sp.
TGACGGGCAAGGTGACGATCACCTCGCAGAACCACGGCTATGCAGTTGATCCTGCGTCACTGGCTGGTACGGGCGGCGAGGTGACCCAGTTGAATCTTAACGACGGCACCGTCGAAGGCATTCGAGTGAAGTCGGCGGATGCGTCGAGCATCCAATACCACCCCGAAGCTGCGCCGGGACCGTGGGACTCCCGCCCCTACTTCGCCGACTTTGTCGAGCGAATGAGGGGCGGGAACTAGGTTCAGACCGGCACTGCGATGTCCCGGTTGGCGTGGATCACGTTCGTCTCGCGATAGGTTGCGAGTTGGAACGGCGGGCGCTTCTTGTTGAAAGAACCCACCACCCAGCCATCAAGCAGCATGCCCTCAAGGGATTGCATTGCCTTGTGGACTGCGTCGTTCAAATTCCGGCCCATGCCTGCCTTTTGGAGCAGAGGCATCAGCATGCGCATGATCTTGTCGGCGTCGCGTTCTTGGTTCAGAACGTGGACCAACAGGGCGAAGTAGCCGGTTAAGGGCAACGCCTGGTTGTTGCGAATGTAGCAGGCGACGGGCTTGATTTCGCCGCCGCTGTAGGTCGCGCTTGTCTTCTTCATGGCGCCGCCGAGGTTCAGCTTAAACTCGTTGTGCTTGCTGAGTTCCCACTCCGGCCAGTGCTCGGTCATTAGGCCGTGCATCACCTTCACCTGGTCGAGCGTGAACCCGCCGTAGGTGGCGAAGTCGTCTTCTTCGGTGATGAAGGCACCGGTGCCGAACCACTGCCAAGCCTTCTTGGCGTCGAGGACGAAGCCTTCATCCTTGGCGATTTCCGCCGTGTACGCTTGGAGATCGGTGAAGATTCCGTTCGCGGTGTACCAGTAGTTCGCAAACCGGATGTGCTGGCTGATGCGCTTTTGTTGGCGGGTTTGGTACTGGTCCTTGACCCATTGAGCCTCGTGCTTGCCACGGTCGATCTCGAGGATGCTGAACGCCAATTCCCGGGCGCCCGACTGGGCCAGGGTCATGCCTGCGGCCAAGATCGGGTCGGCAAAGCCGGCGCACTCGCCGACCAAGAACCAGTTTTCACCTGCCATTCGCTCGCAAACGAACGACCAGTCCTTGGTCGCCTGCAGATTCATTTCGCGCTTGGCATTCGAAACCAATTGCGAGATGAGGGGCTCTTCGGCGATGGCATCCAGATACAGTTGCTCGGGCGATTTGCCCAGGGATTTGTAGTGGTCGGCGGGCACAATTAGGCCGATGCTGGTACGGGTCGGCCCCAGAGGGATGAACCAGAGCCAGCCGTAGCCAAGGCTCATGACATTGACACGGGTACCGCCCACGCCGATCTTGACGGCCCATTCAGCGTTCTCCCAATAATCCCAAATGGCAATGTTGCGAAGCTGTGCCGGTTCATCGGCCTCAACGCCCATCGAGCGGCGCATGATGCCGGCCGAGCCGCTGGCATCGACGTAATGATTGGCCTCGACCACCGAGCCATCACTGAGCTTGAACCCGAGAATCCTATCGCCTTCCTTCAAGACCTCGGTGACCCGGGTCTCCTCGCGGACCTCACACCCTAGCTCGGCGGCATGGTCGAGCAAAATCTTGTCGTATGTGGCGCGGTCCACTTGGAAAGCCGTATGACGTCGCTGGCCCTCGAACTTGGCCGGACGCTCTTGGTCGTTGAACATGGCCCCGGGTAAGAACTCGAAATCCCAGAGGTCCTTCGACTTGCCCCAGCGATAGGTCGCACCGATTTTGATCGGGAAGTTGGCCGCTTCAACTTTGTCCCAGCAGCCCATCTCGTCGAGAATGTGGCTGATCGGGGGGAGTTGGCTCTCGCCCACGTGGTCACGCGGGAACTTCTCCCGCTCCAGAATCACGACCTTCTTGGACGGGTCGTACTTGCGGAGGAGGGAACCCAGGGTGCTTCCCGCGGGGCCGCCACCAACGATGGCAACGTCGTAGCTATTGCTCACAGTGCGGCCACCTGGAGGTTATCCGTGTTCTTGTAGAACGAGAGGTCGCGCTGGCCTTCGGGCTGGAGCAGGGGCAGGCTTTCGTCAAAGGAGCCGACCGCCCATCCTTCCATCAGCAGGGCTTCGAGCGATTGAATCGCCGAGCGCATTGCATCGGGCACCGATCCAAATCGGGGGTTGGCCACGAAGGTCTTCTCCAGGTGCTCCATGATCGCGTCGATTTCGGAGTGCCTTTGCAGGGTGGTCACGACTACACGGAAAGTGCCTGTCATGGGCAACATGCTCTTATCACGCGTCCACGCCGGAATCCGCTGGATTCGGCCCGCCGCATAGTGGGCGATGTTCTTCTGCTCTGCCCCTTCCAGGTTGAGCTTGATGACGTTGAACTTCTCGATTTCCCACTTCTCGCGCTCGTCCTGAAGGAGCTGGCGGAGTACGTGCATGGAGTCAAGGTTGAACCCAGCGAATCCAGCGATCGAAAGGTCATCGCCAATGAATCCGCCCGTTCCGAGCCACTGCCAGGCTTTCTTCGAATCGAGTTCGATGCCCGCGTCGCGAGCGATGTCGGCCGTGTGGGCCTGGAGGTCGGTGAAGTGGGTGTTGTGGGTGTACCAGTAGTCGGCGAAGCGGATGTGCTGCCAGATCTTCTTCTGCTGGCGATCCTCATACTGGTGGCGAAGCCACTCGGCGTCGTGCTCGCCTCGCTCCAACTCGAGAATCGTGTAGGCGCATTCCTTGGCTCCAATGTGTGCGAGGGTCATGCCCGCCGCTAGGATCGGGTCGGCAAAGCCAGCGGCTTCACCGGTCAGGAACCAGTTCTCACCGACGAGGCGCTTGGAAACGAACGACCAGTCCTTCGTCGCACGCACGACACCCTCGCGGGTCGCGTTCTCGGTCAGTTTGGTGATCAAGGGCTCTCGGGAGATGGCGTCCAGATAGATTTCTTCGGGACTCATGCCGGTCTTCTTGTAGTGCTCAGCGGGCACGATGAGGCCCAGGCTGGTGCGGGTCGGTCCCATGGGGATGAACCAAAGCCATCCATACCCGATGCTCATGACTTGGACTCGGGTTCCGCCGACGCCGATCTTTACCGCCCACTCCGCGTTTTCCCAATAATCCCAGATTGCGATGTTCTTGAGAGAAGTCGGGCAATCGACCTCGACGCCCATGGCGCGGCGCATTAGGCCCACGTTGCCGGTGGCGTCAAGGTAGTAGCGCGCCTCCAGCTTCTCGTTGCCATCCAAAATGAGGCCAGTGATGCGGTCTCCGTCCTTTTGGATTTCGGTCACGCGGGTCTCTTCGCGTACGTGGGTGCCCAGCGAAGCGGCGTGGTCGAGGAGAATCTTGTCGTATATCGCGCGGTCGACTTGGAAAGCAGTCTCCTTACGCTGGCCCTCGAATTTGGCCGGGCGGGGTTCGTCCTGGAACTGCTTTCCGTTGAGGAACTCGAAGTCCCAAAGGTCGTCCGAAGATCCCCAGCGGTAGGTCGCCCCGATCTTGATCGGAAAGCCAGCAGCTTCGACCTTGTCCCAGACTCCCATCTCGTCCAAAACAAGCGAGATCGGCGGCAATTGGCTCTCGCCCACGTGCTCGCGGGGAAACTTCTCCCGCTCGACGATGCATACGTTGAGGTGGGGGGCATACTTTTTCAGCATGGTGGCGGCCGTGGACCCGGCGGGTCCTCCCCCGATGATCGCAACATCCCAGCGAACTTCAGTGTTCATGGCTATTTGTATAATTCCTTGCAATGCCGAATTCGGCGAATGAAATGTCCCTCGCACAAAGTTGAGGGTCAGTGCATTCTACTGTGGGTGCGGGTGAGTTCGTTTCGCGAAATTTTGCGCAGAACGGGATAATGGACCCATGCGACGGTGGGTTCCGGCTTTTCTTTTGGTCCTCCTCCTTTGCATTCCCGTTTTCTTCTCGCGGGCGAGCGACCCTGGATTGCTTCGCGACTCGGACACCAAGGTTCTTCTCGCGACCATTCGGGAGCGACAAGCTCCGCTAAGTTGGTTCTCCGGCGATTGGCCGCTGATGAACCACTTCTACCGGCCCATCTCAACCCTCGCATTTGAGGCCGATAATGCCGTGTACGGCGACAATGCGGCGGGATACGGGACGACAAACGCCTTGCTCTGCGTGGGTTGCATTCTGTTGCTCTTCTGGTTCCTGCGGGAACTGACGGATCAGCCCCTGATGGCTGGCGCGGCGACTTCCCTTTTCGCCATCTGGCACCTCGCGGGGATGCCTCAGATTCTTTCGCTCATTGCCTCCTATGCTGCGCTTGGGGCCCTGATCGGTGGGGTGCTGAGGCATCGGCTTGCGATCAGGCAGTATGTCCCCGCGTTCCTCGTTTGGACCTTGCTCCAAGGTGAGCTCAATGGAATCACCAGCCTTCCCTACCGCATGATCGGCTGGATTCCGGGGCGGACCGCGTCGGTCATGACGGTCTTTGCTCTGATCGCAATGGCGGCCTACGCTCGGTACGAGCGCACTGGGGCCAGACGCCTGGCCGGGCCAGCTTTGGGCCCGCTTGATCCGCCCGCGACCCGAAGCACCGAAGTCGCCGCCGAGCCGGGTAGGTTCGCCTGGATTTGGGCTACTGTTGCCATTCTCGCTACGATGTTGGCCCTTGGCTCTTACGAGCAGGCCGTGATGCTGCCGGCTGCGCTCCTTGGAGTCGCGGTTTGCCTGCGGTTGCAGCGAGTGCAGGTTCGTTGGGGCTGGCAAGTCGCTTTCTGGGGCGTATTGGTTGCCTACATTGCCCTGCGTTATCAGGTCATTCCTCGGGGCAACAGTGGTTACCAGTCACAGCAGCTTCGTTACGGACCGGGCGTCGTGCTGGATTTGCTGGCGTATGCTTTACCGGCTGGGGGTTACGTGCAGGGATTCCTCGCTGCCTGTGAATCGGGCTGGCTCATGCTGATCACGGCGACCCCGTACCAGTTCGCAATCACGCTTGGATCCAATCTCGTAGTTTTCTTCCGAGGTGCCAAGCGGTGGGTTTGGCTTCTCACGGGCTGGGCGCTGTCTTTCCTGACCTTCCTGCCAATGGCCTGGCTCAAGACTTTTGATCATTACCACTACTGGCCGATGGCAATGCGCTCGGTTTTCGTGGTCGCGCTCGTCTATGTGGCGGTTGAGTTGACCATCAACGCATGGTCCCCCCAAGCTCAACAAGCGCCGCCGCGACCTGCTCCCGCACCTGGTTCGCTTCCTCATCGGTGAAGTTCTCGCCCTGCTTGCGCAAAGTGATTGCGATGGAGAGCGAATGCTTGCCTTCTGCAATTCCCTGTCCGTCGTAAACGTCGAACAGCCATTGCCGCTCCAGAAGGCCGCCGCTCGCTTTGGCAACGGCTTCTTCGATGGCGGAGAACGGAACGCTCTGGTCGAACAAGACCGAAAGGTCGCGCCGGACGGCAGGGTTTCGGCTGACAGGCTTCAGCTTCAATGGCTCGGTGCCGAGTTCGTAAAGCCGGGCGAGATGGATTTCGGCCACGACGACGGCTTGGGGAAAATCGAGTTCTTCGGCCGTATCGGGGTGGAGTTCACCGAGGACGCCCACCTTGGTTCCGGAAACTGTCAGGATCGCCTGCCGGGTGGGGTGCAGACGTGGATCGACTTCATTTGGCAACTCGACTTCGAGCTTCACGCCGAGGTCGGCGAATGCGGCCAGGAGCGAGCCCTTGAGGCTGAAGAAATCGGCGGCGGGCGATGGCTCATTGGCCCGGGCTGCGGGCATGAGTCGCCCGGTTGTCAGGGCCGCCAGCGAGCGCCACTCCTCGTGGGTTCCGGGTACTCCGGCGAAGACGTTTCCAAGTTCAAAGAGGTGGACGTCGCGCAGACCATTGCGTTGGGCCGCATCGGCCAGACCGGGCAGCAGGCTGTTCCGCAGGTACTGCATCTCGGGCGCGAGTGCGATTCGCGGCTGGACCCTGACTTCGTCGGGAGTATCCAGGGGATGAAGGCCGCGCAGGGAGTGGGAAAGGGTCTGGTCGTAACCAAGGCGCAGCCATCGCTCCTTGAGTTGCTCGGCAAAGAGAGCGAAGCCAGCCAACCCGCCCTGGGTGGTGGAGCCTCCAGGCAGCCACGACGGGATTCGCTCGTATCCGTGCACGCGCCCGACCTCTTCGATCAGGTCGTCTTCGCGCACTAGATCCGGACGCCAAGACGGCGGAGTGACCACGATGTTCTCGGGATCGTTTGCTTCGACCTGCATCCCCAACCGGCTGAGGTAGTTCACGATTTCGGCGAAACTGACTTCCATGCCCAACAGCCGGACGGCCCGACTCTGGCGCAAGGTGATGCGCTCGCGGGTGACGACTCCAGGATAGACATCGACAAGGCCCGGCACGAGCGATGTACCGCCATCCACGGTCGCGAGGAGTTCGGCAAATCGCCACAAGGCGGCCACGACGCCATCTGGATCGACACTGCGCTCGAACCGATAGGATGCATCGGTCGAGAGTCCTAGCTGCTTGCGAGTTCGGCGGACGCTGGTGTTGAGGAAGTGTGCGGATTCGAGCAGGACCTGGGTGGTGGCTTCGTCCACTTCGGTGTCGGCGCCCCCCATGATGCCAGCGGCTCCGACGGGTCGGTCGGCATCGCAGATCATCATTTGGTCGGGCCGAAGCTCGTGCTCAATGCCGTTTAGCGTGGTCAGCTTCTCACCTGAGCGGGCTTTGCGCACGACGATCTGGGGTCCGTGCAACTTCGTGCGGTCGAAGACGTGGAGTGGCTGGCCGACCTCGAGCATCACGTAGTTCGTGAGGTCAACCAGGAGGCTGATCGGTCGTAGCCCCGCTTGGGTTAGCCTTCGCTGAATCCAATCAGGACTGCTGCCATTCTGGACGCCATCGAACTGTAGACAAGCAAATCGATTGCAATCCTCGGTCTCGATCTTGACCTCAAACGTGCCCGGTACGGCCGGAACACTCGGCTGGAATCGGCCGGCGGCCCGATTGTAGAGGTCGCTTGGCACTGCGTCCAAGTCCTTCGCCAAAACCTCACGGGCGAGGCCGAAGACGGAGAGGCCATCGCCGCGATTGCTCACGACTTTGATATCCAGGACCGCGTCGCCATCGACTTCCTCGATTCCCTCCAGCTCGAAGCCGGCCATGGTGAGGAGCTCACCAATCGCCTCTGCATCTTTGGCGGTCTGGACGAAGTCGCGGAGCATTGCGTAGGGGAATTTCATGAGCAGTGGAACCCAAGTAGGTATGGCGCAGGGACGCCATGAAAGTCAAACTTCCGCCGGTGACAACCGGCAAAAAAGAAGCTGGGCCCCGTCGAGTTTTCACCCAACGGGACCCAGCCAGCGCGATCTTAGTTAAAGAATCCGACCGAACGAGCGAGGCGCGAATCGTCTCCGCCGCCGAGCTCATCGAGATCCTTCAACGGAATCTCCTTGTTGCCAACATCCTCGACCGCGACCTTCAGACATAGCGAACGAAGTTCGTTCACGAGGATCTTGAAGGACTCGGGAATGCCCGGCTCCTGAATCGTCTCGCCCTTGACGATGCTTTCGTAAGCCTTCACGCGACCCATGACATCGTCTGACTTGATCGTCAACAACTCTTGGAGCGTGTAGGCGGCACCGTAGGCTTCCAGGGCCCAGACTTCCATTTCTCCAAACCGCTGGCCACCGAACTGGGCCTTACCACCGAGCGGCTGCTGGGTGACGAGGGAGTACGGTCCAATGGATCGAGCGTGGATCTTTTCGTCGGCAAGGTGCTCGAGCTTCAGCATGTAGATCGTGCCCACGGTGATCTGGTGGGGGAGGGTGTCTCCCGTCAGGCCATCGCGAATCGTGCTCTTGGTCGAGCGCGGATTGAGTCCGGCTCGTCGGAACACGTTGGCTTCGATTCGCTGCATGAGGTCGGCGTAAAGGGCATCGCCCGCATCGAACGGCTCTTCGCCCGCATCGTCGCCTTCATCTTCCGGCGTCCAAGTCTCGGCGTCCACGGCGAGAAGCTCGGCGATCGTCCGCACCGACGGAGCGGCGAGAATTCGCGAAACTCGCTCGATTCCGGTCTTGCCCAGAGCACGCAAAGCGGTCTCCAGCTTGCTGAACATGACTTCGAGCGAGTCCGTCTTGTGGAACGGCACATCGACGAAGAGTTCCGTGTTGACATAGGCCAACAGGACCTGCTGGCGCAGGTGCTCGGCGAGGCGATGCATCTCGGACAGGATTTCCTTCTCGGTTGCTCCCTCGAAGGCCGGGCACTTGTACTCGTAGTTCAAGTGGCGTCCGACGTAGCCAAGGTGCGTTTCCAGAATCTGACCGATGTTCATACGGCTCGGAACACCGAGCGGGTTCAAGACGATGTCCACCGGGGTTCCATCGTTCAAGAACGGCATGTCCTCGACGGGGAGAACCTTCGAGATAACACCCTTGTTTCCGTGGCGTCCGGCCATCTTGTCACCGACCATCAGCTTTCGCTTTTGGGCGATGTAGACCTGGACGGTCATGTTGGTGCCGGCTGGCAACTCATCGGCGGGCAGTTGCATCAAAGGCTCGTCGGTGCGGTCGCATACCAGTCGCTCGCGCTTCTTCGATTCCTTGTAGACGTAGTTGATCGACGGACTGAGGTACTTGTATCGGCTGTAGACCTTGACGTCCACAATCGTTCCCTTTTCGCCGTGCGGCAGTCGAAGCGAGACGTCGCGAGTTTCCTCGGCCTTCTTGCCAAAGATGGCAATGATCAGTCGCTCTTCGGCGGTCATTTCGACCTGGCCCTTGGGCGCGACCTTTCCAACCAGGATGTCCTCGGGTCGAACCTCGGCTCCGATTCGGATGATGCCGTTCTCGTCCAGATCCTTCAGCGCTTCTTCGCCCACGTTGGGGATGTCGCGCGTGATTTCTTCCGGTCCAAGCTTGGTATCGACGGCTTCGGTCTCGTGGCGCTCGATGTGGATGGACGTGTAGACGTCATCGCGCACCAATCGCTCTGAGATGAGGATCGCGTCCTCATAGTTGTAGCCGTTCCAGGGCATAAACGCGACCAAGAGGTTCTTGCCCAGGGCAAGCTCGGCGCGGTCGACGCAGGGGCCATCGGCAAGGGGGTCGCCCTTGAGGACGTACTGGCCGGGGAAGACCACCGGTCGCTGGGTGAAACAGGTGGACTTGTTGCTCTGCACCATGTGCATGAGCGGGTACTTGTCCACTTCGCCAGTCTCGGTTTTGACTCGAATCTCGAGGCTGGTGACCGATTCGACGATGCCTTCCTTCAGGGCGATGCAGGCCGCGCCGGAGTCAACCGCCGCGACGCGCTCGTAGCCAGTCCCCACCAAGGGGCGGCTCGATCGCAAGGTCGGAACGGCCTGGCGTTGCATGTTCGCGCCCATCAGAGCACGGTTTGCGTCGTCGTTCTCCAGGAACGGAATGAGCGACGTGGCGACCGAGATGATCTGCACGGGCGAGACGTCCATCAGCTGGACGCGGGCCTTGGGGACGATGGGGTAGCTGGCTCCGTCGAGGGTGCCTGCTGCACATCGAACCTGCAATCGGTCGGCGATGATGTAGCCGTTTTCGTCGGTCAGAGAGTCGGCGGGAGCAACAAGCTGGCCCGTCTCCTCCTGCGCGGTCATCTGAATGACTTCTTCGGTCACCCGACCATCCACAACCTTGCGGTAGGGGGTCATGATGAAGCCGAACTCATCGACACGGGCGTGCGAGGTGAGCTGGGAAATCAGACCGATGTTCGGGCCTTCTGGCGTTTCGATCGGGCAGATGCGGCCGTAGTGGGAGCGGTGGACGTCGCGAACTTCCAGCTTGGCGCTGGTTCGTTGCAGACCACCCGGTCCAAGGCTGGAGAGACGTCGCTTGTTCGTGATCTCCGAAAGCGGGTTGGTCTGATCCATGAACGTCGACAGCTGGTTGCTGCTGAAGAAGCTCTTGATGGATGCACTAACCGGCTTAACCGAGAGGATGATGCCGGGCAGGAGGTTCTCCTGATCGGTCGAGGTCATTCGCTCACGAGCGACCTTCTCCATTCGGACGAATCCGAGTCGGAGTTGGCTTTGCAGAAGCTCACCGACGCTGCGAACGCGCTTGTTCTTCAGGTCGTCGATGTCGTCTCGCTCGGCTTCGCGCTTGACGTACGGCAGCATCGCGATCAGGATCTGGGCGACGTCTTCCGAGGTTAGGTTACGAATCTCGAGGGGAACCTCGATGCCGAGGCGCTGGTTCAAGAACCGGCGACCGACCTTGCCGAGGTCGTAGCGCTTGACGTCGAAGAACAGTCCGTAGACAAGCTGGCGGGCGGCTTCTTCGTTGGCGTTTTCGCCCGGTCGAAGTCGCTTGTAGATGTCCATCAGCGCTTCGCGCGAGTTGGTCGTGGGGTCCGATTCCAGTGTCGCTTCCGCGAGCGGGTGAATCTCGGTGACTTCAAGGCTCTCGATGGCCATCGCCTCAAGTCGCTTGGCCGTCTCGCGCTCGATCTTCTCACCCTTGCGGATGATCAGTTCGTCGCCGTGGTGAACATCGCCGGTCGGGCGCTTGCCGAGCAGTGTTTCGACGTCCGGATTCTCGAGCGTGACGACCTTGCTAAAGTGCTTGATCAGGTCTTCGTTGGTTCCGAGCGGAGTCTCGAACTTGGCTTTGCGGGCCTTTACTTCGTCGGAGAGGCGGCTCATCACGTCGTTGGTGATGATCGCGCCCTGATCGACATAAACTTCGCCGGTTTCTTCGTCGGCAATGGCCTCGACGGCTCGCTTGCCAAGAGCTTCGCCGACCACTCGCGTGATCTTAGCGCGGCCTTTCTCGAAGTAATAGAGCGCCTTGATCATTTGGGTCAAGGGGAGCTTCTTGGTCTGGCTGATTTGGGTTCGGACAATCAGGTTGGCGTCCGATTCCAGTTCGAGCCAAGGGCCTTCGTTGGGAATCACACGGGCCGATACGACGACTTGCATCGACGAATCGACGCCTTCTTCGAAGTAGAGACCGGGCGAGCGTGAGAGCTGGCTGACAATGACGCGCTCGCGGCCATTGATGATGAAGGTGCCTTTGTCCGTCATCAAGGGCAGGTCGCCCAGGTAGACCTCAGACTCGATCACTTCGCGGTCGCGTCCACCAAAGCGAACAATCGCCTTGATCGGAGCCTCAAATGTCATGTCCCGATCACGGCACTCTTGGAGGCCGTATTTGGGCTCGCTGAGCGTGAAGCTCACGAGTTCGATATAGTTGGTCTGAGTAAAGTCCCAGATGGGGCTGAAGGTCTTGAACAGTTCAGGGAGACCTTCTTCGAGAAACCATTTATATGAGTTAAGCTGTAATTCGATCAGGTTGGGGACCTCGAGGAATCGTCCGATTCTCTTCGAGGTGGGCTGAATAACTCGCATCCACATCTCCGGGCGTACTTACGCGAACTTTCACGCTACCTGGTCGAAGGGGCAAATGTCAATACAAGGAGGCATCCTCCCAAGCGTCGCCCGACCATCGCCTGAGCTCAATGGAGCCTATTGCCAGGGGTACATCAGGACTTTTCCACACTCCCCACTTGCCTGAAGTTGCCAAGCCTCCTCGACGTGCGACATCGGAAATCGGTGGGAAACGAGGCGATCAATCTGTGGTCCAATTTCGCGGATCACGCGGAGTAGGGGTTGCGTGTCGGCCAGGTTGTAATGCCATGAACCTTGCAGGTTAATGCCTTTTCGAATGAAATCCTGGCTCACCTTAACGACCAAATCGCCAGCCTCCCCGATAAAGGCCATTCGGCCCAGTCGCCGGAGCGCATCGATTGCCAGCCTCTGGGCGGTCGCGGCTCCGGAGCATTCGATCACCTTATCGACACCACGACCGCCGGTGAGGTCGCGAATACTGCGCAAGATATCCGGGTCAGCAGGATCCAGGACCTCGTCGGCTCCAAGTTCACGGGCTAGCCTTACGCGGTATGGCGAAGATTCGACGGCGATGACGCGAGCACCGAACCACTTCGCGACCACAGTTGTGCCCAACCCAACCGGGCCAAGACCTGTGATCAAGACTGTAACTTCAGAAGTCAGGCCGAGCTTCCTTGCGGCACCAAAACCGGGGCCGAACCCACAGTTCAGCATCGCTCCATGGTCCATCGAGATATCGTCCGGCAGCTTCACCAAGAGCCAATCGGGCTTGATCATGAGCTGAGCGTAAGTTGCGGTCCCGGTGGAATTTCCCGTTTCCCTGAGTGCGTCCACCAGGTGTTCGCAAAAGATGTAATCCCCCTGCAGGCACAGCTGGCATCTGCCGCAAGGATATTGGGGCATGACGACGACCCGATCTCCCGTCTTGACGGAGCGCACTCCGTCAGTTTCGACCACTGTTCCAACCGCTTCATGACCCAAACACTCGGTCTCACCGCCCTGCAAATAGCCCTTGTACTCGGTGCACATAGGGCTTACTTCGATTCGGACCACGGCGAACGATCCCTTTGCACGGGGATCTGGGCGATCGACGATGTCACAGGATCGAGGGCCAGTCAAGCGTACGACTTTCACTTTGGCGAACCTACCCGATTGCGTTGAACCGCCGGGATCGGCGTCCGGGAGATCGACCGAACGTCTTTGGTGAGGTCTCGCCAGGCGTTGCGAAACTTGGTGTGGACGTATCGAGGGACTTCGAAGAGGTTCGGGGCCGTCTGGGCGACTTTCTGGTTCTCAGTGAAGGCCATTTGGTACCCCGCGCGCTTGGCTTCGGCCGCCGACCTCTGATCGTACTTTCCGTTCGGGTAGGCGACGAAGAGGGTGTTCTGGCTGAGCTGAGCGTCAAGGGCCTGCTTCGAGTCGACCATCTCCTTTCGGACCTGGGCGGTCGTTAGTTTGCCCAGATCGGCGGGGTGGCTCACGGTCTGTGAGGCAATCGTGACCAAGCCCGAGGCCTTGAGTTCTCGCAATTGGTCCCATGTCATTTTCGGTCGGCCCACCTTCGAACCAACAAAACCTGTGTGGACGAACAGGGTAACGGGAATTCGGCGCGCGCGTAAGATGGGCCAGGCGTGCTGGTAGAAACCGGCATAGTTATCAGCGAAAGTGATCGCAACCGCCCTTGGTGGCAGTGGCTTGCCTGCGCTCATGTTCGCGTAAAGCTGGGGAATCGATATAACGCTCGCCCCTCGGACGGCGAGCCAATCGAGTTGGCTGATCAGCTCGGCGGGAGTGCAGTCAAACCAAAGTGCTCGGGCGTCACGACGTTCGACCATGTCGTGGTACGTCAAAACGACCGCACGATCGGTGCCTGGGGCGGCATTTGCCGCTCCAACTAGAACAATCACCCCGGCGGTGAGGTAAGACCTTTGCATCAAACCCATGAAACGGTTCGCTCCCCTCCTTATTCTGCTTCCATTTCTGCTGAGTGGCACGCTTGCGAACGCACAAACATCGCAAGATGGCCCCACGACCCTGGCCGATGGACCGCTGGCGCCGATCTTGGCGAACCTTTTTCCGCGCCAGCTTGGACCGACCACCATGGGCGGACGCGTCGTGGACATTGCCGTCTTCGAGAAGGATCCTCGGATTTTCTTCGTTGCTTCTGCTTCCGGTGGCCTGTGGCGCACTCAGAACCTGGGCACCACGTTCGAACCGATTTTCGACCGCGAAGCCACCGTTTCTTTGGGCGCGGTTGCAGTTAGCCAGAAGGATTCGAACCTGATCTGGGTCGGCACCGGCGAGCACACGAGCCGAAACTCGGTCGCCTGGGGCGACGGCGTCTACAAGACCACGGACGGAGGCAAGACCTGGAAGAACATGGGCCTCAAGGCCACCCAGTTCATCTCTGAGGTGATCATCGACCCGAGAGACAACAATGTCGTCTACGTGGCAGCGCTCGGCAAGCTTTGGGGCTTCAACGAAGAGCGCGGCAT
>JBMOJD010000085.1:0-13489 GCA_049317025.1 Fimbriimonas sp.
GTCGCCGCCCGCGAGAAAGAGATTCGCCTGAACACGGAATCGCAGACGAAGTTGCAGGTGCGGGTCCCGGAAGCTGAGGTTGCGGAGGCGAAGGCGCAGCGATATCTGGAGGTTGTGCAACGGCAGCAGGGCCTCGGGGAGAAGGCGGGGATTCTGAAGGAGAATCGAGCCAAAACCCAGCTGGCGGTCGAGACGGCGGAAAAACGGGTGATCGAGCGCGGGGAATTGGAGCCAAAGGCGTTGCGGTTTGAGGCGCTCATCGGGATCTTGAAGGAGCATGACCGTCTTCGCGGCTTGGATGAGAGTCGGCTCAAGCTACAGGGACAGCTGACGGCGAGCCTTGAGGAAGAGAAGGGCCTGCAAAAGGATCTTGGCGGCATTGAACTCCCCGACCATGCGGCGGCGCTGGCAGCGGTGCAGCGGGCGTTGGTGGCTTTCCGCGAAGCGGAGCAGGGGCACTACACCCAAAGGGAAGCATGGTCGGGCGAGCAAAAGGCTCGGACGGGCGAACAGGCGAAACTGACCCACGAGCGGAAGGCCCTGGAGACAAAACTTCGCGAAAACCAATCCCTGATAGCAGCAGGCAAGTGCCCGAAGTGTGGCCAGCCGACAACCGAATCGCTTGGCGATCTGCTCCGCGATATTCAGCAGGAGATCGAGCAAGCCCTGGCCCGAGAGAGTGAGTTTGACGCGGCTACCAAGGTCATCGACGCCCGCCAGGCGGAGTCGCTTCGCGAATTCGAACTAAGAGTCGAGCAGGCCCGCAAGGACCACGGGGAAGCCCAAACCCGCGAACAGTTTGCCAAAGAGCAGGCCGCCCGCGCCAAGAGCAAGCAAGAAGACCTGACCCGGAAGCAACAGCAGATCCAAAAGCTCCAAGAGCAGCTCGCGGTGCCTTCGGCCTATTCGGCGGCCCAGCACGGGCTCGATCGGCAGGAAGCCGATGGCTTGCGCGAGGCCCATGCTCGATTCCAGGCTGTGAAGACCGCTCCTAAGGAGCTTGCCGACGCCAAGCTTGCTCTGGAGGCGGCCGAGAAGGAGTTCGCGGCGGCCCAGAAAGAGTTCAACGACCTCAAGGCCGAGCGAGCCACCCTGCCTTTTGAGGATGTCACCAAGGCGCAACTTGCGATCGACGACCATACGAAGCTCAAGGTCGAACTAGGCACCCTCAAGGGCACTTTGGAGGGTCTTACCCGCAGCCTGACCGATGTCAAGCGACGCCTGACTGCAGCCCAGAAGGCCGTGGCCGACCATGCGGAGCGTAAGCAAAAGATCGAAGAAACCAAGGGACAGGTGAACCTGAACGACGCTACGTCCAAGCTGTTGAACCAATGCCGGACGAGCCTAAACGACCAAACCAAGCCAGAACTTGAACTGAGGGCATCTCTCAACCTACAGCATCTCACCAGTGGTCGATACTCCAATCTCAAACTCGACAAGGACTGGGGAGCCATCCTCATCGATGAGGATGAGAAGCAAAAGGACGTCATCTCTGGCGGTGAGGAGGATATCGTGGCGCTCGCCCTTCGTCTCGCGCTCAGCGAACTGATTCAGGAGCGGCAGGGCTATCCTCTGTCGCTCCTGATCTTGGATGAGGTGTTTGGGAGCCTCGACGCGGCGCGACGGGGGGCCGTCCTGGACCGGTTGGTCTTTCTGAAGGATCGATTCCAGCAGATTCTGGTGATCAGCCACATTGAGGGCATCAATGAACTGGCCGACCAGTGCATCTTCGTGGTGCGGGACCCGCAAACGAAGGCAAGTCGGGTGTCGGAGACGGGATTCGACCGCCCTACCGACCTCCTCAGCCTCGCAAGCGAAGGCGATTCGCTTGATTTTTGATCAAAGTTGGTAACCTCTACGTTCGCTCACCGTCGAGCGCTTTGAGAACCTGAAAAACATGAATCGAGTGGATGTGACCATTGTGGGGGGCGGCCCGTGCGGCCTCTTCGCGGCCTTTTATGCCGGTTTGCGCGGAATGTCGGTACGAATCATTGATTCCCTGCCCGAGCTTGGCGGCCAGCTAACCGCCCTTTATCCGGAAAAGTATGTGTACGACATGCCCGGTTTCCCCAAGGTTTTGGCCAAGGACCTCGCCCGCGATTTGATCGCGCAAGGGACCCAGTTCAACCCGGAACTCGTGCTCGAAGAGACGGCCGAGGCGATTGTGAAGGACGATGAAGGCTACACCTTGGTCACCGCGCGGGGAACTCAACTCCCCACCCGCACGGTCATCATCTCGGCGGGCGCGGGCGCGTTTTCGCCGACCAAGATTGGCGTTGAACGTGAGGCGGACTTCGAGGGCAAAGGCATCCATTACGGCGTCCGCGACCGGTCTTTGTTTGCGGGCAAGAAGCTTGCGATCATTGGTGGCGGCGACTCGGCGTTCGATTGGTGCATGAATCTTGAGGAAATTGCCGATTCGATTGCCCTGATCCATCGCCGCGATGTCTTCAAGGCCCACGACCACAGCATCGAGATTGTGAAGGCGAGCAGCGTGCGGATGCGGTTGTTTGAGGTCGTGAAAGAGCTGCACGGCGATGAGCACCTGACCCATGTCACGGTGGAGAATACGCAGACCAAAGAGAGCGAAACCTTCGAAGTTGACCATGTAATTGTCAATATCGGCTTCAAGTCTTCGCTTGGTCCGATCAAGGATTGGGGGCTTCAGATTGAGAAGAACCAGATTGCGGTGGATGCTCGTTACGAGACAAACCTTCCCGGTGTCTTCGCCGTCGGGGACGTGGCAAGTTTTGGTAGCAAGCTAAAGCTTATTGCGACCGGTGTCGGCGAAGCCGCCACGGCGGTGTGTTTTGCGAAGACGTATATTGACCCCAGCGCCAAGCTGTTCCCGGGTCACAGCTCCGACCTTGACCTATCGGCTACGACGTAAGGCACTTGGCCAGTAGTTGGTGGAAGTGGTGGACGTTGGCTTCGCGGGCGGGTGAATACCGCCCGCGGTCGTAGAGACGCGACTTCAGGCCGCGCTGGACCGCCTCCACCACCACTTCATCCTCGCGTTCGACGCGATCTAGTTCGGCCCCCGCACCCATGCCGAGGCGTGAGGCGTTCCAAACGTAGGGCAAGAACGAGACCTTGGTCAACTCCGGCCCTAAGGGGCGGACCACGTTGATCGAGAGTCCCCAAGGGTAGAAGTTCAGCATGAGGTTTGGAAATACCCAATAGTAGTAGGCGCTGATAGGCTTACCATAGTCGGGTGAATAGACCGGTAGATCAAATTTGTCCTCGCCGGGCTTTCCGTGAGCGCACTGGAGGTTGCTCCAATCGTATTGCTCGGTGATGTAGTTGCCGTAATCGAGGGATTCATTCAGGCCCGCGTGGATGAAGGGGATGTGAAATCCTTCCAAGTAATTGTCCACGTACAAAGCCCAGTGGGCTTTGACCAAATAATCCCGTGCCCGACTGGGTTCGAAGGAAAACTCCTGCAGGGGCAACCAGCCAAGGCGTTCGATCACGGGTTTGAGAAAGTCGGACAATCCGGCCAAGGGATCGACTGAGGCGAACAGGAACTTGCCCCAAATATCGTGGGGAATCTTGGGGAGGCTATCTGCTTCGCTCGGGAAGCCGCTCACGCCATCAAATTCGGGCATGAACTGAAAGCAGCCATCGAGGCCAAACCGCCGGCCGTGGTAGCGACAGCGGAGAAAGCGCTCGTTCCCGCCAGATTCGGCCACGAGCATGCCCCGGTGGGTGCAGACGTTGCTGACGACATGAATCTGGTCGTTCATGTCGCGAGTCACCACGATGGGCTCATCCAGGCAACCTTCCAAGAGGGTGTGTGGGGCCACCGTTCCCGGCGCGCGCAGGCCGTCGGTGTCGCTCACCCACTGCCAGGTGCGGGCAAAGATCCGTTCTTTCGCATCGGCAAAGATGGCCGGGTCGGTGTAGAACCGCGACGGGATGGTGCGGGCCGCACCGATGTTGGGATGAATCTCCATCCCGAATAGCTTACACACTTGGCCTAGCCGGGAGCCGCTGGTAACCTAGTGGGCAATGTTTCGCCGATTGATGGACAGCGTGGACCGTATGCTTGGGCGCGGCGTCATCGACGAGGACTTTTACGAGGAGTTGGAAGAAGCGCTTTTGGCTGCCGACACCAACATCCAGGTGACGGGCGACATCCTTGCCGAGCTGCGGAAGGCCGTCCGCGACGAAAAAATCACGACCTCGGAGGGCATGAAGGTGCGCCTGAAGAAGGCCATTGCCGATCGATTCCGGAGCCAGGGACCAGCGGGCCTGGACGTGAATGACGACGCGCCCACGCTTTATCTCTTCGTGGGCGTGAACGGCGTGGGCAAGACGACGAGCATTGCCAAGGTCGCCCATCTCTTGGTTCGCAAGGGCTTCACCGTGATGCTCGCGGCGGGCGATACCTTCCGGGCGGCAGCCATCGAGCAGCTTGAGATTTGGGCTGAGCGCACCGGCTCAGAGATCGTGCGCAATCAGCAAGGCTCCGATTCGAGCTCGGTGATCTTCGACGCCATCCAGGCCGCCAAAGCTCGAAAGATCGACTTCGTTCTTGCCGACACGGCGGGCCGACAACACAGCAAGGGCAGCCTGATGCTCGAACTCGAAAAGGTTTTGCGGGTGGCAGAAAAAGCATTGGGCCGCAAGCCGGACGAGGTCCTGCTCGTGCTGGATGCCAACACGGGACAGAACGCCATCCGCCAGGCGGAGGAATTCAAGAAAGCCGCGGGTGTGACCGGCCTCATCCTCACCAAGCTTGACGGCACCGCGCGCGGCGGCGCCCTGATCGGGGTCTACGACCGGCTTCGCATCCCCATCAAGCTCATCGGAACAGGCGAGAAGATGGAGAACCTGCTTGACTTCAAGCCGGATCGCTTTGTCGAGACGCTTTTCGACTAACCCCGGCGCACCAGGGGCTTCAGATACAGCTTGTAGATGAGCATCGCGATGCCGTCGCTGCAGGCCATGACCACGCGGGGCAGGGCGAGACGGTCGTCCGACGGCCGAGCCGGACGCTTGCCCAAGGCCATGCCAACTTTGTAGCCCGAGGCGACCACGGCGGCGCGGGTCTCGTCGTTCCAATGGCCGTAGGGGTAGCAAAACGAGCCGGGCTGGATTCCGTGGGTGATCAGGTCATCGTGGGCAAGGGCGACTTCGGGGGTGGCGTCGACTTGGGGCAGGTGCGGGTGGGTGTGGCTGTGGTTTCCGATCTCGTGGCCGGCGGCCTGGGCGGCGAGGAGTGCGGGCCAATCGGCTAGGGGGCGGGCCGATTCGCCATCCCAACTGGAACTCTGGCCGACCAGGGTCGGCACGGCGTAAAACGTGCCTTTTGCCCCGTTTCGATTCAGGACCTCCACGCCGTAATGCATGGTGCTGGAGTAGGCATCGTCGAAGGTCAGGCAGACTCCGAGTCCGGACCAATCACCGGCGAGGTCGCGGGCGAGGGCAAATCGGGCGTTCCGGCGGGCGAAGAAGCGCACATGGGCGTCCAGCTGGCTGGGCTCAATGTTAAGACTTCGCCCTTCTTCGGCGATGGGTCCGACCTTGTGATAGCAAAGGATGGGAAGCTTCATGCGTTCGCAGTGACCCAAACGGCCTCTCGCGCGTCCGATGATACACGTAGTCGGATAGACAAGTGATGCCATCCAGGACTACAATAGCGAGAGACTTCGGATCGGTCATCGATGCGGGGCTTGACCTTGGGAGATATTGGCAACGATGCGAATGATGCGCAACCTCACCGCCGGACTACTTTTGGCTTCGACAGTCGTCCCCGCGTTAGCTCAGTTCGACGGTCCCGCGCCTTTGGCGTGGCGATGGATCCAGCCTTCGCGAGTCGCCCCTGGTGGCTCTCCGTTGGTGGATGGCAACAACATTTATTACAGCCTGGAAGGGCGGGTTTATTGCATTGACAAGAGCTCCGGCAATCTTCGATGGCGATACCCGGCCGTCGATCCGATTGCGGGCGTTTTCCGCTCGGCTCCGATCATTTCGAATGGCGTCTTGATCGCTACCGGCGACAACAAGGTCATCTACGGAATCGACCCGAACACGGGTGTGGGCAAGTGGCAGTCGCCTTTGCCAGACCGCGTTCTCGGCCAGCCGGTTTCGGCGGGCAAGTTCGTTGTCCAAGCGCTCAGCAACAATAGTTTTGTCGCCTTCAACCCGGCTGATGGCACCTCGGCATGGGAGACTCCGTTCCAAGCCTACGACGGCATTTTTGGCGGAATCTCCACATTCAAGGATGAGCTCCTCTACTTTACGAACCGCTACGAGCTTGTGAGCCTCAACGTGGCCACTCGAAAGGCGAACTGGAAGAGCCGACCCGTGAGCCAGCTTCCCGCTGGAGCGATCCCAGTGACTTTTGGCGAGCAGATTTACGTCGTCTCCGGTCCGTTCGTGATCGGATTCAACGCAAACTCTGGGCTGCCGAAGTGGCAAACCCCGCTGAATGAGCAACTAGCCTTTGCACCGGTGGTAACCGCTGCCAGCCTGCTCGTCGTGAGCCGTGAGGGCAAGGTCATCTTGCTCGACCCAATCAACGGAAAGAAGCTCAACAACAAGCCAATCGATTTGAAGTCGATCCCTCTGGTCCGCCCGACTGTCGCCGGTGACAAGCACATCGTGCTCACCAGCAACGGCGGTGTGAACCTGATCGACACGACCAAGGGCGAACTCCTCTGGACGTATCTCATCCGACCTCTGCCGGGCGCGAACACGACTGGCCAGAACACGGGCGGCGAAGGCGGCGGACAGAGCGGACTCGGCGGAGGTCCCTCTGGTTCAGGCTTTGGCGGTCCCGCTGGATCGGGCTTTGGTGCCCCGGGCGGCCGAGGTGGTGGACAAGGTTCCCCTGGCGGCCAGTTCGGCCAGGGCAACAATGCCAACACGACTCCAACTCAAATCTTCACCATCCAAGCGGCTGCCCCCGCCGTTCTGACGGGCACGACGCTCTTGGTTCCGGCCAAGGATGGCAGCTTGCTCGCTTTCGACAAGGAATCGGGAGTTGACCTCACCGGACCCAAGGTCTCGTTGCTCTTCCCCAATGCGGGCGACCAGGTGAATGGCGTCCTCGGTCTCGACTTCTACTTCAAGGTTGAGGACGAAGCTGCAGGCGTGAAGGAAGACACGATCAAGGTTGATATTGATGGAGTCGCGTACGAACACACGTTTGGTCGCGAAGGCATTGCCGTCGTGCGAATCCTCGCCACGGTGGGCAAGAACAAGCCGCTTTCGAAAGAAGGCCGACGAGTGATCACCGTCACGGCAACCGACTGGCTGGGCAACACGACGAAGCAGGTCTTCGCGGTGACCGTGGACAACACGCTACCCAAGACCAAGCTCCCGACCGCGAACAACAACAACCCGTTTGGCGGCCCTGGTGGTGGACCCGGAGGCCTTGGCGGCGTTGGTGGCGGCAAGGGCCCCGGTGGCGGCGGCGGCAACTGATCCCCGAAATCGGTTCTGGCAAGCTTTGCTTGCCGCCGAGCTGTCTCCCGCAAAGAGCCGAACTCTCCTCCAAGAGTTCGGCTTGTTGCTTGATGTTGAACGGTTAAAGAAGCATTCGCTGCTCACCGATGCGGAGCGACGCCGGGTTGAGGCGGTTTCTTGGCGGGCCTTCGAGGATGCCCTTGCCCACGATGCGGTCTTCTTGGAAGAATCGGACTATCCGGAGGCGCTTCAGGAAGCAGGCAACCAGAGCCCGGTCCTCAGCGTTCGGGGCGATGTCGGGGCTCTTCATGCCCCCTGCATAGCCCTCGTTGGCACGCGGTCGGCTTCGACTTACGGCAAGGCGTGCGCCTACAAGTTCAGTGAGGCCCTCGCGCGGGCGGGTGTGACGGTGCTGAGTGGCGGCGCGGTGGGGATCGACGCGGCCGCACATCGTGGTGCGCTGGATGCGGGCGGGCGGACGGCCGCGGTTCTCGCGGGCGGCAATGATCACGTCTATCCCTCGGTTCACGCTGGGCTGTTTCGGGAGATCACGGCAAGAGGGTGCCTGGTCTCGCAATACGCGCTGGGCACGAAGCCCAATGACTATAAGTTTCCCGCTCGGAACCAGCTGATTGCGGCGCTCAGCGTGGCCGTGCTGGTGATCGAGGCGCCGCACAAGTCGGGTGCTCTCATTACGGCTCATGTGGCTAACGACCTTGGCCGCCCGGTCTTCGTGGTTCCCGGCAACATCGACCTCGAAAACTTCGCAGGCTCCAACAGCTTGATCCGCGATGGGGCGACCCTCGTCAGCTATCCGGCTCAGATATTGGATGAGCTTGGCATCGAACTGGCCGCCCCGGTCGCAGAGGCCGAACCAGAAACCGAGGCTGGGCAGAAGATCCTGCGCGTGCTCTCCACCCAAGCGACGACGGTCGAGAAGATCGGTGAGCTAACCGGCCTACCGGCGGCAGAGATTTTGGGCGAATTGACCATGTTGGAGCTGGATGGCCGCATCTTTCGCGACGCGGGCGGGTATGCCCTAAAGAGATGAAGCTGATCGCTAACATGCTCGGCGCGCACGGGTACGGCCCCTACGAAGTGGATGTGGCCAACCAGCAGTTCCTGCCCACCGACCAGGCCACTGAGTACCACCTGATTCCTGGATTTGTCGACATCCACATCCACGGCGCATTTGGGATCGACTTCATGTCGGCGTCGTCAGAAGACATGATCACGCTGGCAGGAAAGCTGGAGGAGTGCGGCTACGATGGCTTCCTGGCGACCACGATCACGGCTTCGGCTCCGGATGTTCTCGCGGCTTTCGCGCGCCTGCCGGAGCATCCGGCCATCCTCGGGGTGCACTTGGAGGGACCGTTCATCAGTCCCAAGTTCCCCGGTGCGCAGCCGCCGGAGTGGATCGTGAGCCCAAGTAGCGAACCTTCCGAGTGGGATGCGGTGCTGGATGACCCACGTCTGCGTCTGATCACGATGGCCCCGGAGATCCCCGGTGGTCACCAACTGATCCAAAGGCTCCTGGCCCGGGGCGTCATTGTCAGCATGGGCCACACGAACGCGACTTTTGCTGAGGCCACGGATGCATTTCACGCTGGGGCCACCCACACGACCCACACGTACAACGCCATGCGTCCGCTCCATCACCGCGAGGCGGGGATGGTCGGGTTTGCCCTTTCGAACGACAAGCTCAGCACGGAACTGATCTACGATCGCCATCATGTTTGCCCCGAGGCGGCGGCAATCCTCTTGCGATCAAAGCCCGACGATAAGGTGATCGCGGTGAGCGACTCGACCCAGGCGACGGGGCTCGCGCCGGGGCAGACGGTGGAGATGTGGGGTCATCCCTGCGTGGTCGGGGTCGGCGAGGTCCGGCTTGCCTCCAATGGCGCCCTCGCGGGCAGCGCGATCACTTTGCTCGACGCCTTTCGCAACCTCACCGAGGACTTCGGGGCTGATGTCGCCATCCGGGCGTGTTGCCTGAATCCTCGCCGCGCATTGATGCTCGGGAAACCAAGGTCTTACGTCTTGCTCGACTCGAGTTTAAGCATTGTTGACCGGTTCTATACGACCTGAACGTCGTTCGAACCGGACTGAACTTCGCCGATGATTGCGGCCGATTCGCCGCTTTCCAGCAACCGCTGGACGATGGAGGGGGCGGAAACGCGCTCGACGAACAGCACCATTCCAATGCCCATGTTGAAGGCCCGAAACATCTCGGGGTCGGGAATCTGGCCGATGGACTGGATGAGTTGGAAGATTGGTAGCACCGTCCATGATCGACGCTCAATCACGACTCGGGCATCCGAAGGCATCACGCGGGGGAGGTTGTCGTAGAGGCCACCGCCGGTCACGTGGGCGACGGCGCGGACCTCGGGCGTGTCTTGCAGGATCGGATAGACCGAGTTGAAGTAGCACCGATGCGGGCGCAGCAACTCTTCACCAATCGATCGACCCAGGCCGGGGACTTCATCGCGCACCGAGAGCCCACCGACCTCGAAAAGCGCCCTGCGGGCGAGCGAGAAGCCGTTGGTGTGCAGGCCGTTGCTGGCGATGCCGATCACGGCGTCACCGGTCTGCATGGTCCCGCGTGGCAGCTTCTTTTCGTAGTCGAGGATGCCGACGATGGAGCCGACGACATCGACTTCGTCTTCGCCATAAACACCCGGCATCTCCGCCGTTTCGCCGCCCACGAGTGAGCATCCGACCGCGCCGCAGGCCTCGGCCATACCCGTAACGATCTGCTCGAACACGAGGCCTTGAAGACGCGAGCAGCCGTAGTAATCGAGGAAGAACAGGGGCCTTGCGCCCTGGCAGAGGATGTCGTTAACGCAGTGGTTGACAATGTCGTGACCAAGGCCGGTGTAATCGCCGACCATCGCCGCGATCTTGGTCTTCGTGCCGACACCATCAATCGAGCTGACGAGTACGGGCTGGGCCAAATCGCCAAAATTCGCCCGGAAAAGAGACCCGAATCCACCCACTCCGCCAAGTACATTTTCGGTGTAGGTCGATTGGATTCGGCCCACCACCGATCGGAGTGCGCGCTGGGCTTCGTCGATATTCACGCCCGACTCGCGATAGGTAAGGGGTTGCTCCGCCATACAGGAGATGATACTCGCCTCGCTCAACCGCTACAATGACCGGGGATGGCAAAGACGCACTACGAAACGCTCGGGGTTTCGCCGCGGGCCACCAGCGACCAAGTGCGCTCGGCCTATCGGAAGCTTGCGTTGGCGCATCATCCCGACCGGTCGTCGAGCCAAGAATCGAAGGAGCTGTTCCTTGCCAGCACCGCCGCTTACGAGGTCCTTTCGGACGCCGAGAAGCGCCGAAACTACGATCTCATGCTCTCGATGCAGGCTGAGCGGCAGCGACGAAATCAGGAAACTCGGAGTAAGCCAAGCGCGCCCCAACCTCCCCCGACCGCTCCGCGCGATTCGATAGCGACCGAACTTACGCGGCTAAGCTTGGCCTTCAGCCGGGGGCAGCTCGAAGACGCCGAGCGACTGGCGCGCAAGATTCTCGCCCAAGATTCGCGACAGCCGATCCCCCATGCCGTCCTCGGCGATATCGCCCGAGGACGAGGCGATGCTGAGGAGGCTCTGCGCCAGTACAAGTTTGCCGTGCAACTGGACCCAGGCAACAGCACATACTTGCGGCGAGTTGAGGAGCTTAAAGAGCGGCTTCGGTGGCTGCAACAGCCGCGAACCATGCCGGATGGCACAACGGTTCGGGTGGCGCGATCGCAAACCGCACGTCCGCCCGGACCCCAGACGAACGACGCGATGCTCGTGGTTGGCGGCGCGTTGGTGCTCGCTTGCGCCATCTATATCTTGCTGTTGCGCCGGGAACCACCGATTGCGCCCGAGGTCCCGCTGATTTCGTCTTGGACGCTGAGTCTATGCGGCACGCTCTTCGTTGCGGGCCTGGGTGTCGGGGCGACGCTTTGCATCGGTGGTTTTCTCGACCGATTCTATATGGCCGCCCATGGCACTCAAGGGCGGGCGGGGGCCTCGCTTGCTCTCGGCACGGTTGCGATTATCCAGTTTTGGGGCGCGGCTACTTTGCTGCTGGTATTTCAGTTTGTCTCGCGCTCGGGGCATTACGCGACCACGCGGTTGATGCTGGCGATTTCGGCGACGACCCTGCTGATGGGGATGGCGACCACCGTGAGCGAAACCATCAGCCCCGTCCAGGTGTGGCTTTGGGGTGGCAACCTAATCTACTTCGGGGCGATGTGCGGTTGGCTGTTCGCCGACGTCTTCGCGCGCGGAAACGCAAACTAAGCGCTTCGCTGGGCTTTGTTGCGGACGTGCTCGGCGCTGCGCTCGACCCAGGCAACAAACTCTTCGTAGTTGTCGAGGATGTTTCGCGGGAGCTTCACGTACTCGCGCATCGGCTCGGAATTCTCGTCCGGCCGCATGGGGCCAGCGCCGGGCAATTGCATGGCTGCTTCGAGGTGTTCGGAGGAGAGTTTGAGGCCGATTTCGTCGCCAATGAGAAAAGCGAACATTCGCTCGCCGGTGTAGATTCCCATGCCGCCAAACATGCGACGCGCACGCACGTCGTAGGCTTCAGCCGCCTTCATCATCTGCTCGTAGCGAAGGGGACGATAGACCATTTCAACCCTAACAAGGACACATCAACAGCGAGTGGCAAAAGGGCAGACGAAAATCTGCGGACAGCCTATTGTACCAAACATCCGGTTGGTTCACATCATGGAATACGGGTCAACGTCGAGCGTCATCTGAACACCGTTTAGGCCGAGCGTGGTCAGAGCTTCTTCCACGGGCTTGGCGCTGGTCCCGGGCGGGAGTTTGACGAGCAGGTGGCGACGCCAGAGACCTTGGAGCCGCTCCAGGGCGCAATCGGCGGGGCCGAGGATCGACGCTTTGAGGGAGCCCCGCAAAGGGCCAAGCAAGACCGCCGACCGATCGGAGGCAGTGACGACATCGCGCCGCTCGGCCCCGACAAAGGTGATGTTGATGAGCTTGGAGAACGGCGGGTATCCCGCCTCGCGCCGTTCCTCGCGGAGGGCCTCATAGAAGCGGATGAAGTCGTGGGCTTGGGCGCTGACGACGGATGGGTGCTCGGGGTTGAAAGTCTGGACCACGACGTGGCCGGCGATCTGGCCACGCCCCGCTCTCCCGGCGACCTGGGAAAGGAGTTGGAATGTCCGCTCGGAAGCTCGAAAATCGGGCAAGTTGAGCGAGACGTCCGCTGCGATCACCCCGACCAGCGTCACGTTGGGAAAGTCCAGGCCCTTCGCCACCATCTGGGTCCCGACCAGGACGTGGATATCGCCGGAGCGGAAACGGGCGAGGACATCCTCGACCGCACCCTTCTTGGCTGCCATGTCGCGGTCGAGCCGGGCCACCACGGCATCGGGAAAGTGCGAGCTGATCGCCTCTTCCACTCGCTCGGTACCAATTCCCAGAGGGCTAAGGCGCAGGCCCGCGCATTTGGGGCAGACATCCGGGGCGCGCTCTTGGTGACCGCATTGGTGGCACTTGAGGCGAAGGTCGCGGCGGTGGTAGCTGAGGCTGACGGAGCATTCCTGGCACCGAATCTGGTGGCCGCAGTCGCGGCAGACCAGGAACGGGGCGTAGGCACGGCGGTTGAGAAAGAGGATGACCTGCTGGCCCTTGGCGAGCACATCGGCCATGCGTTCGTGCAGTTCGGGGGTCAGGAGGGCGGGCTTGCCGTGACGGAATCCCTCGGTCAGGTCTTTCAGAATGACCTCGGGAAGCTGGGCGGTGGCGGCGCGGACGGGCAGGCTAAGGAGCGTGATGCGCTCCTGCTCGGCTTCGTAAAAGCTCTCCGCGCTTGGGGTGGCCGAGCCGAGGACGAGGGGGCAGTTATGCCACTCGGCCAAGAACTGGGCCGCCATTTTGGCGTGATACCGGGGCACATTCTCTTGCTTGTAGCTGCCCTCATGCTCCTCGTCGAGGACGATGAGGCCGAGGTTGGCCGAGGGGGCGAAGATTGCGCTGCGGGCGCCGACGATGACGGCGGCTTCGCCGCTGCGGATTCGGATCCAGTTGCCCAGGCGTTCGGA
>JBMOJD010000086.1:0-13248 GCA_049317025.1 Fimbriimonas sp.
CAGCGAGGCTGGGCCATCGGCGGCGTTGCTGTCACCACCGGCAACAACCGCAAAGTCTCCGCCCGCAGTGTTGTTGCTACCTCCGAACACAACACTACCAACCCCGAATGCCCCGCTGTTTTGCCCACCGTAGATGGAAGCATTGGGGGCAGTGATGCTATTCCTCCTACCAACGACGATTCCCGAGTAGGAGGAGTAGCCATTGTTCTCACCGAGAACGAGGTTGTGCGAGCCGCTGCGGTCCCAAAATCCGTTCTGATTTTCGTTGTAGCCAATGACCAGGTTGCCGAGGCCATTGGTGGTTGCGGACCGGATTCGGAAACCGTTCTGATCCCGTAGCTCACCACTGGTACTTCCCAGCCCACTCTGGACATACAGGTTGGTGCCCCGGAAGATGGTGTCGGTGCCACTCACGAGCAGGTACTGGGTCTTGTTTTCTAGGGCATCGAGGCGGTTGCTGGCTACGGTGCCTTGAGTACTCAGCGTACTAATCGATGAAGCTTGGTTCACCTGGGCGGACTGCAAAGACGCGATGTCGTTGTTGGCGGTGGTGACGCTGGTTTGGACGGTGGTGAGGGTGCTTTCGGCGGTGGTCACGCGGCCCGTCAGGAGAAGGAGGGCGGCGTTCACTTGGGCCGTCGTGGGGCCGGGGCCCTGGGCGAAGGCTTGGGGAGCGGTCATTCCCGCGATGCCGACGAGGCCGACGAAGGCAGCGACGGCGGTGATGAGGCGGGAGCGGCGCAGTTCGCGCTTGGTCTGGGAGAGCTCGGCGGCGAGGGATTCGAGAGTGATCGGTTCTTTCATGAGGTTCACCTAGAAAATGGCCCACGCTTGCGAGCAAGCGTGGGCTACGGATTCGCGACGGCTTTTAGGCCGACTTGCGTCGGCGGAGGACCATGGCAACGGCACCGCCGAGGGCGAGCATGGAGGCAGGCTCGGGCACGGCTTGGGTGGAGATGACGGACACGTTGTCAATGCCAAACGTTGTCGCGTCGCCATACTGGGCCACGGCGAAGCGCAAGGTGTAGGTGGAGCCCGCGGTCAGGTAGCTGGTGAGGTCTATCGAAGAGTTGGTCCAGGTCTCGAAGGCGTTGGAATCGAGGCCACTGTAGGCGGTGTAGACGAGGTCAGCGGCGTCGGTGGAAAATGTGGAAGCCGTGGACTTCAGAACGTCGATTCGAGCGACGTGGAATGTGTGCGCCAAGTCCGATCCGTCGCCGAGACCGAGTTCGCCGCCGCCATAGACGCCGTAGCCGTAGTTGTCGTAGATCCACTTATCGAAGGAGAGGACGACCTTGTTGGACGAAGGGGCGACGGTGAAATTCTGGCTCAGCGCGAACCGCGAGCCATAAGTAGGATCGTCGTATTTGTAGTCGGAGACGGCGTAGTGCGCGTCCGACTTGGGGCCCGGAGCGTAGTAGCCCGTGAGCGGCGTGGTGGCCGAGGAATCAGCCACGTATCAGTTGCCAGAAGCGGGAGAGTTGGACTCAGTTGTGACTGTCCAAGAACCGAAGGTTCCGGTTTCGAACCCTCCGTTCTGGATGAGTTCAACATCGGCAGCGAAGGCACTTGCACTTACGGCGGCAAGCGAGAGCAAAACGAGACGCAATTTCATGGTAATTAGGTCACCTCTTCGCGGTCCATGCCGAATACGACACAGAATAGCGGAGTCAGCCGCAATTCTAACCCGGTTTAGCCACAGGTGTCAAGAACGGAGATAAGTTTGAAATTCTTTAAGCTAAGGACAAAATTTCCTGCTGAGTCGAAGGGATTGCAACTTCTGATTTCAAGATGGAGAAATGCGCTTTGCACTTGCTTTGGGTTTGGTTTCGCTTGCCGGATTGTCTTCGGCGGCCCTCGTCAGTGGAACAATTGATCCGACCGTGGCCTTTAGCCACTCGGTGCTCTTTGTTCGGTCGGCGATCACGACTCCGATCACGACTTTCTACTCGGACGAGTATTTTTACCTGGGAATCTACGCGGCCGGCCACAGCACCTTCAAAGTGGTTACCAAGTTCGGTAGCCCGCAGACGAGCTTGTTCCTGGGTGCGACGGCCCCGGGTGACGTGACGATTTCGCTGAACGGACCGGCCAAGCTGGCGGCGACGGCGGGGGCGGGCCAGACTTGGGACGAGTTCTTCTCGCTCGACGGCTCTTCGCTCTACAACGAAGACGAGACCTATGACTATTTGACCGTGGCGGAGCCTTACTATCGGACCTACGAGCTGTTCCCGCTCTTCACGGGGAACCTGGATAAGTTCCAGTCGATCGGCGACTCCTCGGGCGGTTTGGTGCAGTTCAGCAACGGCCACGAAGTAGGGACGATCACGGTGGTGCCCGAACCAGCCACGCTGGCGGCCCTGGGGCTCGGTTTGGTGGCTATTCGTCGACGCCTGAAGAAGTAAAGAATCTTGGTGGTCGAGTGGAGACTCTTAGACTCCACTCGACCAATTTCCTACTCCGGATTACCAGGCGTAGTGTTCGGGCGAGGTTCGGAAGGGCGGGAAGATCTCGTCCAGCTTGGCGAGGAACTCGGCGGAGAGTTGGATCTCCAGGGCTCGGAGGGAGCCGGATAGTTGCTCGTGGGTGCGCGGCCCGATGATGGGGGCGGTCACGACCTTCTGGTGCAACAGCCAGGCCAGGGCGACATCGGCGGGTTTCTCGCCGATGGAGGCGCAGAGACCTTCCCAGGCTTCTAGCTTGGCGCGGTTCTTCTCGATTCGGTCGAGCATGCCTTGGTCGCCGCGGCGTCCGGTCTTATCGCCTTCGAGGACTCCACCAAGAAGGCCACCGGCGAGGGGGCTCCAAGGGATGATGCCGAGACCATAGTGCTCGCAGGCGGGCACAACTTCCATCTCGATGGTGCGGGCTTCGAGGTTGTAGAGAGACTGCTCGCTCACGAGGCCGAGGAAGTTTCGCGACTTGGCGGCTTCGTTGGCCTGGGCGATGTGCCAGCCACCGAAGTTCGAGCTGCCGACATAGATGACTTTGCCCTGCTGAACCAGGACGTCCATGGCTTGCCACACTTCTTCCCAGGGCGCGTCGCGGTGGATGTGGTGCATCTGATAGAGGTCGATGTAGTCCGTCTGCATGCGCTTCAGCGAGTCTTCGCAGGCCTTGCGGATGTGAAGGGCGGAGAGGCGGGAGGTGTTGGGCCATTCGCCCATGTCGCCGTAGACTTTGGTGGCGATCACGGTCTTTTCGCGGCGTCCGCCGCCCTGGGCGAACCAGTTGCCGATGATCTTCTCGGTGACGCCCTCGCCTTTCTTCCAGCCGTAGACGTCGGCGGTGTCGAAGAAGTTGATGCCCAGATCGTGGGCCTGGTCCATGATGGCGAAGCTATCTTCTTCGGTGGTGCGGGGGCCGAAGTTCATGGTGCCGAGGCAGAGGCGGCTAACCTGCAGGGCGGTGCGCCCGAGTCGGGTGTATTGCATCCAGTTGGTTTACCCGGAGAATGTTAACTTTACGCTTGGTTATGCGCCGAAGATGGCATCGGCAGCGAGGACCGAGTGGGATTCGCCGTCGATGGACGCCATGAGCTGGCCTTCGGACCCGATTCCGAGGCCAAGAGCGATCTGGCCATCGGGCAGTTTGTACTTCTTCCCTTTCGTCTGGTCGAAGATTTGCCAGGCGGGCGCGAGGGCGGACCACGAGGTCGGCTCCGGCACAAGGGCGAGGCGCTCGATGATCTTTTGCAGGACTTTGCGACCTTCGTAGGCGTGGCCGTAGGCGAGGTGGAGGCTGGTGGCGCGCTCGCGGATCTCCTCGGGGAATTCGGTTTGGTTGAGGTTGATGCCGATGCCGACGACGGCGACCCGCTCTCCCATGAACGTGGGAATCCATTCGGTCAGAATTCCGCCCACCTTTTTGCCTCGGATCACGAGGTCGTTGGGCCATTGGAGTTGGGCATGGATTGCGCCGGCGGCAGCGATGGCAAGGGCCATTCCGATGAGGTAGGGCGCGGGGTGGTTTGGATAGGCGTGGAAGATGAGCGAGGCGGTGAGCGATTGGCCTTCTTCGCTGACCCAATGGCGGTTGAATCGCCCCCGACCGTGGGTTTGGTTTTCGGCATAGACGACGCCGACGCGCTTGCCCGCGTGGAGCTGGTCGATGGCGTACTTTTGGGTGGTTTCGACGACGCCGATGTCGATGAGGACGGCGCCGAAATCCAGCGGGCTCTTCACGCGAACTCCATGTGCATGGCAAGGGCGGGGGCGGAGTGGGTGAGGGCGCCGACGGAAATGAGGTCCACGCCGGTCATGGCGATGGTCCGGACGGTGTCGAGGGCGACGCCGCCACTGGCTTCGAAGAGCACCTTGCCTTGGTGGCGTTTGACCGCCTCGCGCATCATGAATGGGTCCATGTTGTCGAGGAGAATGACGTCGGCGCGGGACGCGACGGCTTCATCGACTTGGTCGAGATTTTCGCACTCGACTTCGATTTTGATCATGTGGGAGGCGTAGGATCGGATCGCTTCGACAGCGGCGGTGATGGAGCCAGCGGCGGCGATGTGGTTGTCTTTCACCATCGCTCCATCGTAGAGGCCCATGCGGTGGTTGTGGCCGCCGCCGCAGCGGACGGCGTACTTCTCTAGTGAGCGGAGCAGCGGGGTGGTTTTGCGCGTGTCGACGATGCGCGTTTGGGTGCCTTCGATTTTTTGGACGAACTGGCGGGTGAGGGTCGCGATGCCGCTGAGGCGCATGAGGAAGTTCAGGGCGGTGCGCTCGCAGGCGAGGGCTTTTCGGGCGGTCAGGAGTCCGCTGATGACGACATCGCCGCGGGCGACGGCGGCTCCATCGTTGCGGTGGACGGTGATCTCGGCCCGGTCGGGGTCGTCGGGTTCGGGGGCGAGCAGGTATTCGGCGATGCCGACGCCGGCGAGCACGCCCTCGGCCTGAATCTCGATCTGCCATCGTACAAGGCGATCTTCGGCGATGCAACCGGCGGTGACGTCACCCGAGCCAAGGTCTTCGGCAAGGGCCTCGTCGGCGGTGAGCCACCAGTTCTGGGGTTCAGGCTGATACCAAGTACTCAAGTCATCAGTATTTACCCGCTTTCGGGGAATGAGGACTGCCATAATCACCGAAATGGTTTCCTCGGAGGATCCAAGATTCCGACTTTCCGATGCCTCCGCGACCGAGCTGGCCGCTTGCTTCGGCACTCCTTTGTACGTAGTCAATGAGCGCCACTACCGGGCCCGACTTCGTGAATACGCCCAGGCGGCGCGCGCGGCCCATCCGCGTGGGGAAATCACTTTTGCATCGAAAGCGAATTCGACTCTTGCTCTGCTGAAGATTGCCCATCAGGAAGGCGCTGGGATCGATGTGGCTTCGGAGGGTGAACTCCGGGCCGCGCTGGCGGCAGGGATTCCGGCTTCGGCGTGCCATTTGCATGGTAACAATAAGCAGATTTCGGAGCTGAAGTTTGCCCTGGCCGAGGGGGTTGGGCTGATCGTGCTTGACCACTTTTCCGAGATCGAGCAAGTCGCGGACCTACGGCCCTGGGGCAACACTCAGTTCGTCCTTCGGCTCGCCCCTGGGGTTGACCCGATCACCCACGAGAAGATCTCGACGGGCCAGGCGGACACTAAGTTTGGATTCAACATTTCGGATGGTTCGGCTAGTCGGGCGACCTTGCGATGTTTGGAACTCCAAATTCCTTTGATTGGGTTCCATTGCCACGTGGGTTCGCAGCTTTTGGACCCGGCGGCGCAACAGTCGGGCGGGAGTCTGATCACGCAATTTGCGGTGGCGATGCTTCGTGAGCACGGATTCCGGTCCCAGTATTTGAACGTTGGCGGCGGGCTTGGCGTACGTTACACGGAGAAGGACGCGCCGATGGGGTGCGAAGAGTATTGCCGTTTGATTGCTGACACACTGAAAACTGAACTTGCGGGAACGGGTTTGGACCCTGTTTTGGCCCAGGAACCGGGACGGTCGCTGATCGCTGAGAGCGGCGTGACGCTCTACCGTGTCGGGGTGATCAAGGACGTGCCAGCGGCGGGCGGGACGAAGACCTTTGTCAGCGTGGATGGCGGGCTCAGTGACAATCCGCGACCCGTAATGTATGGCAGTGCGTACACGGTGGAGGCGATTGGTCGGCGCGGTGCAACGCGTAAGGTCACGGTCAGCGGGAAGCATTGCGAAACAGATACTCTGTTCCCCGGCATTGAGCTGCCCGTCGATCTGGCGGAAGGTGATTTGCTGCAAGTGCTTTGCACAGGGGCTTACAACGCGACAATGGCGAGCAACTACAACCGCTACCCCCGGCCCGCGACGGCACTGATCCGGGAGAATGGGACCTTTGAATTGATTCAACGCCGCGAGACGTGGAATGAGATGTTTTCTCGTGAACTGATCCCGACCGGATTGGGGGCTTCATAAATGGGTAGTAATCCAAACGAAATCATTGTTACGATCCTTGCGATCTTGCTGGCGCTGTCCATTCACGAGTATGCCCACGCGAAGATGGCAGACCTTGCCGGCGACCCGACGCCGGCCTTCTATGGCCGGGTGACCCTCAATCCGCTCGCGCACCTTGACCCGATTGGCACGGTGATGATCGTCTTGACGACCCTCACAGGGTTTGGCATTGGTTGGGGTAAGCCGGTTCCGGTGAATCCGAAAGCGATGCGGAACCCGCGGTGGGACCACTTTGCTTCGGTTGCGGCGGGTCCGCTGAGCAACCTTGTCCAGGCTGTGATTTGGGCGGTTATTCTCCGTGCCGGTGGATTCTTGCAGGCCTACGATATCAGCTCTATCTATGAAGGTAGGGCGGGGTTGGGCGCACTTTTCTTGCTCGTCGCAGTGCAGGTGAACATTGCGATTTTCCTCTTCAACCTCATCCCTCTTGGTCCGCTTGACGGCCACTGGATGCTCGGTACGTTTATGCCAGAGGAGATGCGCTTGCGCTGGTATCTCTGGAATCGACAAGTCGGGAGTATCGTTCTTCTCGCCATTATTCTTGGTGGTCAGTTCATTGGATTCAGCCTCGTGGGGATGGTTCTTCAGCCGCTCATGATCGGTCTGATCAAATTCTTGCTTGGCCTTCGTTAAGCCACAACGTCGTGGCTTGTTTCAAACAGTTGGTGCAATGATGCAAACCAGAAACCTTGGAGGATCGTTCCTCGCCACCCCGCCGTCTGCGACCTTCATTCCCGAGGATTTTGGCCCCGAAGAGCGGCTGATGATCGGGGAGGCCGAGCAGTTCTCGCGCAAGGTCGTTTTGCCCCTCGCGGAGCGCCTCGACCGTCAAGAGGACGGACTCATGCCCGGGCTTATCCGCCGGGCGGGGGAACTGGGGTTTTGTGGGATTGACTCGCCGGAAGAGTACGGCGGCCTGGGTTTGCCCAAGAATTTGGCCGCGCGGATGCTCGAGTTTTTGAGTCTGGATGCGTCGTTTAGCGTCACCTACGGGATCACGAGCGGCATCAGCCAGGTAGGACTGAGCCTGTTTGGAACTCCCGAGCAGAAGGCCGCCTACCTGCCTCGCTTGACGGCGGGCGAGTGGATCGGGGCCTATGCTTTGAGCGAGCCCAACAGCGGAACCGATGCCCTTTCGGCGACCACGAGGGCGGACAGACGGGGGGATTCGTACGTCCTCACCGGCACGAAGATGTGGATTTCGAATGCCAAGTGGGCGGACCTCTTCTTGGTGATGGCGAAGGTGGATGGCGAGCGGTTTTCGTCGTTCTTGGTGGAGGCCGACCGGCCCGGCATCACGATTGGGCGCGAGGAACACAAGATGGGCCTGAAGGGTTCATCTACCGCCCGGCTCATTCTGGACCAAGTTGAGATTCCGGTGGCAAACCTATTGCATGCCGAGGGGCTCGGCCACCAGGTGGCGTTCAATGCGTTGAATCTGGGCCGGTTCAAGCTCGCGTCAATGTCGCTTGGACCCGCGCGGGAGGCTCTCCGGCTGGCAACGGAGTATGCCCAGGATCGGCGGCAGTTTGGTCAGCCTATCGCCTCGTTTGGGCTCGTTCGCAAGAAGCTGGCCCAGATGGCGACCCTGTTCTTTGCCGCTGAATCGGCGATCTACCGCACGGGGGCGCTCATTGATGAGGCTTTCGCGAGTTCGGACGGCACCCCGGAGGGCAACCGGGCCGCGGCCGAGGAGTTCGCGATCGAGTGCAGCGCGATCAAAGTTTTCGCGACCGAGGTTGAGGCGTTCATTGTCGATGAGGCCCTCCAGATATTTGGTGGTTACGGGTTTACCGAAGAGTTTCCGGTGGCGCGGTTGTATCGCGATGCCCGCGTCAGCCGCATCTACGAGGGTACGAACGAGATCAACCGGGTTGCTTTGGCGACGACACTTTATCGCCGGGCTAAGGCGGGCAGGATCAGCATTCTTGGTTCATCGGAGACCTTCATTTCGGGTCTTGCCGCGCAGGCACTTGTGGCACAGCCTTCGTTGCCCGAGGATCAGGTTCGGTTGGGGGCGATCAGCGACCTCTTGATCCTGCAATATGTCGAGCAATCGACTGCATCCCGGGCGCGGAGGCTCGGCGGGGTGGCGAACCATTTGGCCGCGATCTTTGGGGCATGGGCGAACCCACGGGCAGCAGAGGCGTATCAGGTTGTCACCGGCCAGTCGGTCACCTTGCCCCCCATTGGTCCCCTGCCAATCGATGAGGTGGCGGAAGCGGTGATCCACAAGGGCGGAGTTCTGTAGTCCTCTCGTAGAAGGAGTCATGATCCTCCTGACTCCGGGGCCCTGCATGACCTCCGAATCGGTTCGGCAAGCCGGGGCGCTGCCCGACCTCAACCATCGCGAGCCGGAATATCTGGATTTGATCCAGGAGACCAAGGAGCGACTCTTGGGCGTGCACCCTGGTTTTTCGGACTGGCACCCGTTTGTGATCGGGGGTTCGGGAACGGCGGCGGTCGAGGCGATGATCACTTCGTGCGTTGATCGTGGCCCCGTTCTTATCCTTGCGAATGGCTACTACTCGGATCGGATTGCTGCTATTTTTCGGGTGTACGGCATTCCGCATCAGACTCTTCACTTCCCTTGGCTGAGCGCGTGGGATATGGAGGCGGTCGAGAATGCGCTCGCTACGGGCGAGTTTGAGGCGGTTTTTGCCGTCCACCACGAGACCACGACCGGGCGGCTGAACCCGATTTCGGACTTGGCGGGCCTTTGCAAAAGGCACGGGGTCCGGTGTTTGATCGACGTGATGAGCAGCTTTGGGGCCGACGAACTGACCGCGAAGCCGGGCCTAAGCGCAATCTGTGCCTCGGCGAACAAGAACCTCCACGGCTTGCCTGGCGTGGCGTTCGTGCTTACTTCGCCTGAGCTCGCGGAAGAGATGGCGTCTTTCCCGAGGCGGAGCTACTACCTCAGTCTGCCCATGTACGCCGGGGATTCGCCGCCGCTGACACCTCCGGTGCCGACACTCTTTGCCCTCCGGCAAGCCCTGCGGGAGTTTGATCATGACGAACGCCGGGCGACTTACTTGGCTCGAAACCGACGGTTGCGTGAGGCCATCGCGGGCTGGGGGTTGGAGATGCCGGTTCCGGTCGACGAGGCATCGTGCACGTTGGTGATGGCCTCGATACCGGCGAGGTTCAAGGCCGAAGAGTGGTTTGCCCGCAACCGCGAGGCTGGCTTTATGCTGTATGGGTGCAAGGCCGAGTTGGCCGAACGCTACTTCCAAGTCGCCAACATGGGTGAGCTGCCGCCTTCGGCCATCGAAGACTGGATCGCGGCTGTGGATTCTTGGCTGCGCTGACTGTGCCATCCTTTTTGTCATGCAATCGAAGCGAGTTTTGGTCACTGGGAGTTCGAAGGGCATTGGCAGGGCCATCGCCATCCGGCTGGCGGCGGACGGCTGGCAGGTCGCGGTCCACTACTCCAGCGACCGCGCGGGGGCCGAACTGGTGCAGCAAGCGCTTGGCCCGGCGTGCGCGGGCGTTTATCAGGCGGACCTTTCTAAGCCAGAACAGGCAGGCAAGCTGTTCGGGCAGGCCGTCGAATCTGGCCCCGTTCATGCGGTCGTGAATAACGCGGGGGTCTACTTGCCGCTAGACTTTCTTGCCACGGGGGACGCGGCGTTTGCGGCGAATCTCGCCCGGACGTTTGCGATCAACTTCGAATCGCCGGTGGCCCTAATGCGGGCGGCAGCCAAGCATTTCGAGGTCATTGGCGGCGGCAAGGTCCTCAATGTAGCCAGTCGGGTCGGCTTTCGGGGTGAGGGCGGGGCCTCGCTTTATGCGGCCTCGAAGGCGGCCCTGATCAACATGACACGGAGTTTGGCGGTGGAGCTTGCGCCGAAGAACATCCAGCTTTTTGCCATCGCACCGGGCTGGGTTGATACGGCCATGTCGCGAGACGGGATGGAGGATCGACTGGCGGAGATTTTGCCCACGATTCCCCTGGGCCGGATGGCGACCCCGGAGGATTGCGCGGCGTCGGCGGCATTTTTGCTCTCGCCGGAGGCCTCGTATTTAAGCGGGATTGCGATCGATATCAACGGGGCCAGCTACTTCCATTGAGGCTGGCCGCGTGGCCAATTGTTAAGGTTTTACACACCGTTAGGAAGCTATACTTTTGGGGTGATCAAGCACGGCGAAGATGACCATCTCGACGACGATCGGCCAAAGGAAGAGTGCGGGGTCTTGGGGCTTTTTGCTCCCGACCGTCCCGTAGCCAACCTTGCCTTCTTTGGCCTCTTCGCGCTCCAGCATCGTGGTCAGGAGTCGGCGGGCATCGCGGTCAGCGATGGTTCGCGCGTGCGGATGCACCGTGGGATGGGCTTGGTCAACCAGGTCTTCCACCCGGACGACCTTGCGATGCTGAAGGGCCACATGGCGGTCGGGCACACGCGGTATAGCACCACCGGTGCGAGCGTCCTTCGCAATGCGGGGCCGATCTATTGCCAGAGCCAGATTGGCGAAATCGCGGTGGCCCATAACGGCAACTTGATCAACACCGACGAGCTTCGCGAGGAAATGAAGGCGGCGAATATCCACCTTGACACCACGAGCGACAGCGAGATGATCGCTCGAATCCTGGTGAGCGAACTCCATCGAGGCCCCGAAGAAGCGGTGCGCGAAGTCATGCGCCGGGTCAAGGGGGCTTACAGCGTCACGGTTCTCACGCCGAAGATGGTCATCGGTTTTCGCGATCCGCACGGGGTCCGACCGCTGACGGCGGGCCGTATTCTGCCGGTCGAACTGCCTACGGGGGAGAAGTATGCGGGCGGTTACATGATCGCGAGCGAGACCTGCGCCTTTGGGCCGGTAGGCGGTGAGCCTACGCACGAGCTGGCCCCGGGTGAGATGGTGATTATTGATGCGCAGGGGATGCGGTTCGAGCAAGGGATCGAGTCACCGCGCAAGTCGATGTGCCTGTTCGAATTCATCTACTTCGCGCGGCCCGATTCTCGGATGTACGGCACTTCGCTCTACAGCGCCCGCGAGCGCATGGGCATGGAACTGGCCCGTGAGCATCCCGTTGAGGCTGACATCGTCGTGCCCGTCCCAGACAGTGGCATTCCCGCCGCTTTGGGTTACAGTGCGGTTAGCGGTATTCCGTTCCGCGAAGGCATGATGAAGAGCCGATATATCCATCGGACTTTCATCCAGCCGGATCAGTCCCTGCGGGAGCTTGGTGTGCGCATGAAGCTCACGGCCCTCGAAGACCACCTGCGGGGCAAGCGCGTGATTCTGGTTGATGACTCGATTGTTCGGGGCACGACGACCAAGCAGATCATCAAGCTGATTCGAGATGCGGGGGCGACCGAGGTCCACGTCCGCATCACGGCACCGCCGATCAAGTTCCCATGTTTCTACGGCATCGACATGGCGACGAGGAGCGAACTCGTGGCGGCTCGCCTCTCGGTGGAGGAACTTTGCCAGGAAGTCGGGGCGACCTCGCTGGGCTACCTGAGCATTGAGGGGGCTTCGGCGGCAGTTGGGAACATGAAGGACTCCTTCTGCTTTGCTTGCTTCACCGGTGACTACCCGATCCCGATTCCGCCTGAACTCCAGAAATTAGCGTTCGAGAACCCGCCAAGCGTGGGCCAAATGGGCACCTTTCACGGGAGCCAGCCACCCCTGATCGTGGGTACGGGCAACCAAGACGAAGCATAGGTCGTCATAAACAACATGCGTCTCTGGTGGATTGCCGTTTTCGCCTCTGTGGTTGCCACGGGGTCTGCCGATATCTTTCGTCCGAGCAAAGCCGATCAGGTGAAGCTTGGTCTGCAAGCAAGCGAACAGATTCGCAAGAAGGAAAAGGTGCTGCCCGACTCGGATATTCGAGTGAAGACCCTTCGTCGGCTTGGCGAGGCTGTGTTGCGGACGTTTGTCGATAAAGACGTGCCCTGGAAATACACGTTCGACGTGGTGGAATCGAAAGAGGTCAACGCCTTCGCCCTTCCCGGCGGCCCGACGTTTTTCTATACCGGACTGCTTGATCGCATGGCCACCGAGGACGAACTGATTGGCGTGCTTGGCCACGAGCTGACCCACGTTCGCAAAGAGCATTGGGCGCGGGGCTACGGTGAGCAACAGAAGCGACAACTTGGACTGGCCCTCTTGCTTGGCTTGACCAAGGCGAACGATCAGGCGGCGCAAGCGGCCGTGCTCGCCGACGGTCTGCTTTTCACTCTTCCCTTCAGCCGCCGGTACGAATATGAAGCCGATGAAGGCGGCTACACCATGATGACCAAGGCGGGCTATAACCCGAAGGGCCTCACCACGACCTTCGAAATGCTCGCCAAGGCGAGCGGCGGCGGAAAGCCGCCGGAGTGGCTGAGCACTCACCCCGCCGACACGGGTCGCATCAAGAGGATTCAGCAGAGGATCGACCGGGAGAGCTTGCGCCTGCCGGATCTGCGCCCACTGCCATTCGACACGGCGGCTAAGCGGGAACAGAAGACCGGCGTCATCGGCTTGGTCTTCCGCGACCTCATTACGGCGCGGTAGCCCTTACCAGTAGCGAGTGTCGGCGCCCCAACCGCGAACGCCAATGATGGCCTCGCGGGCGAAAACGATGGCGATCTGGCCCTGGGGCGTTTGCGCGACGCTCACCGATGCCTCGATTCGGATTGGTTCTCCGTTTAGCCTTTGCGCGGTGACGCCGGTGTGGTCGCCCATGCGCTTTCGTCCGCCTTCGGCGAAGAACTTCTCCCGGTGATGGCGGTGGATCTCGCGGATGGCTTCGGGGAGGAAGTTTCCGACCCGGAGGTGAGGAAACTCCTCGCTCTGGCAGCCAAAGAGTCGAGCGGCGGCTTCGTTGCCC
>JBMOJD010000087.1:0-13150 GCA_049317025.1 Fimbriimonas sp.
GTTAGGGCCGCTGAGGCCCGGGGCATTAAAGTCGATCGCGGTCGATAGGCTGCCGTAGAGCCAGCCGTCCTTCTCGACGAGGCCGAAGGTGAACTGGTGGTAGTTGTCGCTCTTCCAGCCGTTGCCGACGCAGGTGGCTTTGTCAAAGACATCGTCGCCATTGGTGTCTTCGAGTTCGGTTACCTGAAATTGCTCGGTGACGTAGACCGAATAGCCTTTCTGGCGGGCGGGGTTCTTCACCACGGCGAGGCCGAGCGGGTCCTTTAGGTTTTCCGCAACTTGCTTGACGGTGATCTTCTTCGGGTCTTTGCCGGTGACTCCCGTGAGCATGAAAATCTTGCCATCACGGGCGTTAGGATCGAAAACACCATCGTTGTGCGGCTCGAAGTTGGAGATCAGCAATCGACCGTCGGGGAGGAATGCCATCGCGCCGACCTTGGGTTGAAATCCGGCGGGCCGAATTGTGGTCAGGTCAAAGCCGGGGTGGAGGCGATCTAGCGGCAGGCCGTTGCCGGGTCGCTGATCGCCGCCGGGCCGGAACAGTCGCTTTCGGCCCGGTGAGACCACTCGGGTGATGCCCTTGGGCACACGAACGGCATCGCCGCCGACCGTGGTGAACTCGCCCGATGGTGGGGCCCACTCCCAAAGAAGCCTTTCGCCGCCTTCGCTCTCGAAGTAGCGCACGAGGAATGAGTGCCATCCTTGCTTGAGGGTGACTTCGCCGGTCTTGGCCACAGCGGGGTGGACGCCGTCGTTCAAGATCAGTTCCTTGTCGCCAATGCGCAGACTCGATCCGTCGTCCGAGGTGAGACGGAAGCGGTAGGTGCCGTCCGTCTTGGCAAAAATCTCGCCACTTGCCTCAAGAACGAACTTGTCCTTCGATGCGAATGCCGCCGTCGACGGAAACTTGCCTTCGGCAAAGTCCAAAGAATCCACGCGCACGTCGATGTTGGGCGACTGGCCGGATACCAGGGGCATCAGGTTCGACATCGACTGGCCGATATCGAAAATCCGGACGGAAATTCCGGGCTCGTAGGCCTGCTGGACGTGAGATCCCCCAACGACGTAGGTGGCGGCAATCAGTGCAAGTGCGATCACACCCCTGGATTTCGACAGGCTCGCGAAGAAACCTTCCGGAGTTTCAGAAAATCTAGCCGGTGCTTGGGTCTGGGTCGTCGGGTTCCAGCCTCAGCCGAACAAAGTGATAGGCCTCCGCGACAAGGACCATCACGATTGATCCGGCCAGCACGGGCATGAGTAGGATTGACCACTTGAGGGGGATCACTAGGGCAAGGAGAGGGCTCGCTCCTGCCGGGGGGTGAAAGATGTCGAACGCGAGCATGGACCCGATCGCCAGACCAACGGCCAGCCCCAGCGACCACCAGGCGGAACCAAAGGCTTGGTACATGCCGATGCCGATGCTCATGGACAAGAGGTGTCCCAAAACCACCCGGTGGGGCTTGGCAAAGTGCGCCCCCGGCACACCGTACATGATCGCGGCGGTGGACCCAAACGGGGCCATGATCCAGGGCATCTTGGTTGCGGCGGCGAGGCCCGCTACGGTGCAGATGGCGACCGACGCCCCGAATCCAGCCACGATTGCGTGGCGAGTTCGATTCGATAGCCTAATGCCGATTCCTCACGGTTCATCCTACCAGGGGATCCGATTTGGACCTTTCCAGGGCCACTGGACCCGCAATTTTGAGGGGATCGCGTCGTTCCCGGTAGCATCGGTAAGAACTTGGCGCGGTTTCTCCCGTCTAGTTCGTTGAGATCATTCATGAATCTGAACCGCTTCGCGCTCTTATTTTTACTCTTGGTTGGCCTCTTCGGGGCAGGTTGCGGCGGAGGCGGCGGATCGGCCCCCTCGGTCCTTCAATACATCACCGATTGGACGAACCGCAGTGTGCCGGGACGGGTCACGGGCCTTTCGCAACGTGTTTCGATCCTCGATGGCAACGGGAACCTGATCTCGACCCAGGTTATCAACCAATCGGCGGACGCCACCCAAACCTTCAACTTTCCTAGCGTCGTTGCCGGCAACTACCGGCTGCGGATTGAGCTCTATTCGCTGGCGAACCTCGGCGGGAGCCAGACCGGCATCCTGGAAACCCAAGTGAGAATCGACGGACCTACGTCGTTCCAAACTGGCGTGGGGGATGCCATCGCGAGTATCCAGGTCTTGCCCGATACCCCGACTTTCCGGGTCCAGAATAGCCAGAGGTTCTTCGCGGTCGCCCTGTCGTCGACGAACCGACCGACCTTTGTCGTTCCTGGTGACATCGCCTGGAGCACGCTTGGGGGCGTTGCGTCGATCAACTCGGAGGGGATTGCCACCGGCACCCTCGCGGGTACCGGTAGCGTGCGGGCGACCCACACGCCGACTTCCCTGCTTGGTGCAACCGCGATCACGGTCACCCCGCTGGTGGTGACAAATACCAAGTGGACGGTTCTGGTCTATCTCAACGCGGCAAACGACCTATCGCTGTTCGATGAGGCCAACGTGAACCAGATGGAGAATGTGGCGAACAATCCCGACGTCCGGTTCGTGGTCCAATGGAAGCAAGCGGCCGGGTCATGGGACAGCAACCCGACCTTCCAGGGCACTCGCCGATATCTGGTGAAGCCCGACACTTCGTCGTCGATTGCGAGCGAGTTGATCTCGGATATGGGCAACTCGGTGGACATGGGCCAAAGCAGCACCTTGCTGGACTTCCTGAACTGGGGCCGCACCTACTATCCGGCTGAGCGCTACTGCGTGGTCATCTGGAACCACGGCAACGGATGGCGACGCGGTGTGAGCGACCTTATTGGTCGTGGCGTCAGCTACGACGACCAGACCGGTAACTCGATCCAAACCTGGCAGCTGGCCCAGGGGCTTGGCTCGTTCAAGTGGGACATTGTGGCTTGGGACGCCAGCCTGATGCAGATGATGGAGGTCGCCTACGAGATCAAGGACCAGGCCAAGTACGTGGTGGGCAGCGAAGAGAGCCCTCCCGGAGAAGGCTATCCGTATGACGCCATTTTTGGCCGCTTCAGCGACAATCCGACTACGTCTACCCGCGACCTCACGAAGTCGTTCGTCGACGGAATGGTTGGCGACCCGCGCTACACCGCCCGCAAGATCACGCAGAGTGTGGTTGACACTTCAAAGCTTGGTCCATTGGCCACAGCGCTGGGGAACCTTGCCGATGCGCTGATCTTGAACAAGTCCACGCTGACAACCACGATACCGACGATTCGAGCTAACGCTCAGGGGTACTCGTCGACCACGAGTCGAGTTTATCGAGACATCGTCGACCTTTGCCTTCGCTTGGAAACCCAAAGGCTGACCATCACGGGCACACCGACCGGTGGAACGCTGAAACTGAGCGTTAATCTCGGCGGGTCGACGATGGTAACGGCGAACCTGAAGTACAACGCAACCGCGGCGGATGTGTATTCTGCGCTGACTGCGCTCGCCAACGTGAAGCCTAGCGATGTGAGTTGCACGGGTGGGCCTTGGCCCTCGACCCCGATCGACGTCACTATCACGGGGCAATACGCGGGGACCAACGTCACTGGCCTTTCGCTCAACACCAACGGTTTGACCGGCGGGTCTTCACCCACTTTGGAGGCAACCCCAAGTCTTCCCGGCGATATCTTCACCGCATCCCAAGCGGTTCGATTGGCCGTGGGAGATGCGGTCGTGTGGGAAGGTCACAACGCACAGTCGGCGAATAGTCATGGACTCTCGATTGACTTCGCGTCCTCGGCCACGTTCCTCGCGTCTTCCAGTGACTACGCCTTGCTGAGCTTTGGCAAGCAAACCAGTTGGGACGAATGGTTGAAGGTCGCTCCCTGACGGGAAGCGACCTTCAAGGTGGCTACTCGCGCTTGAAAGTGGGCCGGTTTGGCTGGCCCCGGACTCCGCTGGGAGGTGGCTTGGCCGCCTCCTTTTCTTCTGCCGTCGCCGGAGCTTGACCGACGTCGCCCGCTTTGGGAGCGGCGGCCATGATGTTCTTGTAGTCGCCCTTGGCACCTTCCATCAGGCGATCAAACTCGTACGGATCCTTCGCGCGCATGCGCGCTTCTTCGACAGAAACGAGGCCGCGCTCCACCAGCGTCACCATGGACTGGTCGAGCGTGTGCATCTTGGCTCTGGCGCCCGTTTGGATCAGCGAAGAGATTTGGTAGGTCTTGTTCTCGCGGATGAGGTTGCGGACAGCTGACGTCGCGGCGAGAACTTCGAATGCGGCCACGCGACCGCGACCGTCCTTGCGGCGGACCAGGGTTTGGGAGATGACGCCGACGAGGTTCACCGAAAGCTGCATGCGAATCTGCTGCTGCTGGTACATCGGGAAAACGTCCACGATTCGGTCCACCGTCTGCACCGCGTCCACAGTGTGGAGAGTGGCGAAGACAAGGTGGCCGGTTTCTGCCGCCGTGATGGCCAGGTGGATGGTTTCGAGGTCGCGCATCTCGCCGACGAGGATGATGTCGGGGTCTTGGCGCAGAACGTACTTCAGAGCGTTGGAGAACGACTGGGTGTCGACGTCGAGCTCGCGCTGGTTGATCAGGGCCTTGTGGTCACCGTGGACAAACTCAACCGGGTCCTCGACCGTCATGATGTGGTCGGTCGTTGTGCGGTTGAGGCGGTCCACCATCGCGGCCAAGGTTGTGGACTTGCCCGAACCGGCCGGGCCGGTGACGAGAACCAGGCCACGAGGTCGCTCGATGAAATCCCAGCAGGCGCTGGGCAACTGGAGGTCTTCCATCGACAGGATGTCGTAGGGAATGACGCGGAAGGCGGCCTGGACGCAGTTTCGTTGCTGGTATGCGTTGCCTCGGAAGCGGGAAACACCCTTGATCTCAAGGGCGAAATCGAGTTCTAGATCATTTAGGAACTTGTCTCTTTGAACGGGGCTCAGGAGGCGAAAGAGTTCATCGCGAAACTCATCGTTGGTGAAGGGCTCGTTTTCGGCTGACTCGAGATCGCCATGGATCCGCATGTATACCTGGCCCGTATCAGTCTTAAAGTGGAGGTCCGAGCCGCCTTTGCGGACGCAGTCACGAAGAAACTTTTCAATGGGTTGCAATGGTAACACCTCCGGCTAGGCCTGCATTCGTGGCGCGTCGGTGGAAATCGCTCGCATTCGAGCATTTTGCGAGCGCGTGCTCGTAGTCAATTCTGCCGTCTTTCACAAGTCCGAGCAGACAGCCGTCAAGCGTTTGCATACCGAGTTCGACGCCAGTTTGGATGTCGAGATAGAGCTGATGGGTTTTGCCGTCGCGCACGAGGGTTCGTACCGCCGGGGTGGCGACCAGGACTTCGTAGGCAGCGACGCGGCCGGTGCCGTCCTTGGTTGGAAGCAGGGTCTGCGAAAGCACGGCTTGGAGCGTGACGCTGAGCTGAGTTCGGATTTGGGCCTGCTGTTCGGGCGGGAAAACGTCCACGATTCGGTCGATGGTCTGGGCCGCGTCGACGGTGTGGAGCGTGGAGAACACAAGGTGGCCGGTTTCCGCCGCCGTGATCGCGAGGGAGATCGTCTCGAGGTCGCGCATCTCACCGACGAGGATCACGTCGGGGTTTTGGCGCATGACGTGCTTTAGGGCATCGGTAAAGGTGTGAGTGTCGGTGGAAAGCTCGCGCTGGTTGATGATCGAGATCTTGTCGCGGTGTACGTATTCGATCGGGTCTTCGATCGTCATGATGTGGGAGCGCTTCAGGCTGTTGATGTGGTCGATCATCGCGGCCAGCGAGGTCGATTTGCCCGAGCCGGTGGGACCAGTCACGAGAATCAGGCCGCGCGGCAACATGGCCAGCCGCTTGCAGACCTGGGGCATGCCGAGTTGGTCAATGCTACGGATGTTGAAGGGGATGACGCGGAAGACCGAGCCGATCTTGCCTCGTTGCCAGAACATGTTCACGCGGAACCGCGAAACGCCGGATACGTGGTACGAGAGGTCGAGCTCTTTGAACTCTTCGAGGCGCTTCCGGCGCTCGTCGTTCAGGATCGAGTAGAGCATCTCGGTGAGGGTCGCCTCGGAGAACGGCTCATAGGACGAAACACGGACAAGCTCCCCGCGGATACGCATGATCGGGGGATTTCCCACCTTGAGGTGGAGGTCGCTCGCATCTTTGGCGACCAGGTCGGCTAAAAGCTCATCTATAGCAAGGGGCATTCCGAAAAACTCCGTCGTTCTAGAAACGACTCAGTATAGGAGTTTCGGGCCAAGTTTTGAAACCTCCTTCCGGAAACTCAGCAACGATTTTCTAGAGGTCCAAAATTGCGAAACCGCCGTCCCGATTGGTCGGGACGGCGGTTCGTGCTCGCAGTCGGTTTCTTAGCGGCGAAGCATTTGCTTCAACTCAGAGGGGATACCAGCAAATTGCATGGCGATCTCTTCGGTGATGACGCCTGCCTTGACGTAGCGCACGAGGCTCTGGTTCATGGTCTGCATGCCCCAGAACTGACCCTCGTTCATGAGGTTGTAGAGGTCGCCGAAGTGGCCGTCCTCAATCGCCTTGCTGACGGTCGGGGTGCAGATCAGAATCTCGTTGGCCACGACGCGGCCTAGTCCATCGGCGCGAGGGACTAGCTTTTGGGCAACGACGGCGCGAAGCGAGTTCGCCAGTCGTTGGCAAAGGTGGACTTTCTCGTGGGGCGGGAACATGTTGATGATACGGTCCATAGTCTCGAAGGCGCTGGCCGTGTGGACAGTTGAGAAGACCAAGTGGCCGGTTTCACCCGCCTGGAGGGCGACGTTCATGGTGATGACGTCGCGCATTTCGCCGATCAGGATGACGTCAGGAGCTTCACGAACGACGGCACGTAGTGCAGGCTGGAAGTCTTCGGTGTCGATTCCGACTTCGCGCTGGCTGACGTAGGACATTTTGTCCTTGTGGATGAACTCGAGCGGGTCCTCGACCGTGACGATGTGGCAGGCTCGGTTCGCGTTGATGATGTCGAGCAGGGCGGCCAGAGTCGTGGTCTTGCCCGAACCGGTGGGTCCGGTGACAAGGATCAGGCCGAGTCGGTGCTTGGTCATCTCGCGAAGGACTGGCGGCAGGCCAAGGTCTTCGAGCGAGCGGATCGTGAGCGGGATGATTCGGCAGACCATGGCGGGGGTGCCGCGCTGCATGTAGACGTTGCAACGAACACGGCAGATATCGCCGACGGCAAACGCAAGGTCCATTTCCATGGTGTCCTCGAATTTCTTGATCTGCTTCTCAGTCATCAACTCGTACAGCATGCGCCGCACGGTTGCGCCATCGAGGGTCGGGTACTCGCCCGGAACCACGGCAACGCGGCTAGCCTTCTTCATCGTCGGCACGGTATCGGCTTTGATGAAAATGTCCGAGGCCTGCTCGTTGTAGCCAATTTCGATGAATTCTTTGATCGTCAAACTGTCGAGAGTACGCATGTGTCCTTTCGCTGCCTCAATTCGTTGCGGTTAGCGCTTCGATGCCGGGCGAGGCCGAAGCACGAGCGAGTATACCAACGCCCCTGCTGCAACGGCTGCACCCACGATCAAGCCCCACATCGTGAGGTCAAATCCCTTCCCCGTTGGTTCAGATGGTTTGACCACCGCGTTTGGTTCGTAATGATCTGGAATCGTTATTTTTGCCGGGTCCAGTTCGTCAACCCGGATTCGGTATTCGATCGCGGCGGGTTGCTGGATGATCCTGCCTTCCAGGGCGACGCCAGCTTCCGAGTAGCGGGCCAGAGTTGTGGAGGTGGGCTTTTCGCCATCGTAGATCACGGAGAGGCCCTTCAGGCGGAACTCTTTTGGAGCGGTGGCGAGTGCGCGGACAATGGCTTGGAGGCCGAGAGAATCCTTGGTTCGGTCGATCAGTCCCTGCACGCCGAAAGTCGCTTTGAGGAATTTCATCGAGCCGGTTGGACCGGCCATGGAGTTTTCAAAGACCACCAAACCGCGTGGCGCGTCGCCGAGAGCGGTCCCGATCAAATTTGCTTGGGACTTTAGGACCTCTGGTGGGTAGGCGGGGGCGAGAATCGTGATCTCTACCAAGTCTGGTCCCATGGGGTGCTTGCGGACAACAATCGTCGCATCCGGTTTGACGGTGTCAAACAGGCTCTGGTGCCGAGGTTGAGTCTGGGATGGCGCGGTGGGGGCTGGATTGGCTTGGCCGAATGCACCGGCGCTCAGTGTCAAAAAAAGCAGAAAAGGCACCAAACGCATAGAACATTTAGACTACCTTGGGCGCTCTAACAGGGCATGGCCTGATTCTTTGGCAAGAATCGGGACCTTTCGAACGAAACACCCCGGCAAGGCGTACGTTTGTCTAGAGATGTGGGTCATAATGCCCCTCTCAGCTTTCAAGAAGGATCCAACATGAACGAGGCGGCAATTTTAGGCGATGCACAGGGGACCATTCCTCTCACTCCAGACGGGTATCGACGCCTGCAACTCGAACTTGAGCACCTGACGGTGGTCAAGCGTCCCGACATTGCGGATCGAATCCGCGACAGCCAGCAACACGGGGAGTTTAGCGAAGACAACAGCGAGCTTGACGAAGTCAAATTCGAGCAGGCCATCGTCGAAAGCCGAATCGCCGAGCTGAAGGCCATCTTTGGCAATGCCTCTGTTATCGACGAGACCAGGATTCCAACCGACTATGTTGGTGTTGGTTCTTTTGTCACGGTCTACGACCTCGAATATGCCGATGAGTTCGATGTGCGGGTCGTCACCAGTGTGGAATCGGACCCGAACCTTGACCTTCTGAGCAACGAATCTCCGCTCGGGTCGGCTATCACCGGGCGTAAGGCGGGCGATGAGGTCGTCTTTGAGGCACCCGAAGGCCGAAAGCGATACAAGATCCTCTCCATTCGCCGATAAATTCCTCGTGGGGGGTATTATGCATATTCCCCTAAAGGCACAGCCCCCGGGAGCTTTGACATGTCAAGTACCACCAATGAAGGGCAGCGCGGCGGCGCTATCCCTATTCCTAAGTCCAAATTTGGCTTGAAAGGCTTCTATACCGAAGTCTTGCGCGAAATGAAAAAAGTGAACTGGCCCGATCGCTCGGAGACGAACCGTCTCACTGGCGTCGTGCTTGCGATCTGCTTGCTCCTTGTGCTCACGCTCGCCGGTCTCAGCATCGTGTTTGACACCGTCGTGAAGCTCATCACTCAGGGGCACGTCTAATGCCGAAATCCTGGTACGCCGTTCATACCATCGCGGGACACGAGAACAAGGTCCGCGACGTTCTGACTCGTCGCGCCCAGGTTGAGGGGTATTGGAATTTCGACATCTACGACATCCTGATCCCGACCGAGAAAGAGCTCTCGACTCGAAACGGAAAGCGATACGAACTCGATAAGAAGGTCTTCCCTGGCTACATCCTCATCCAAATGGTGATGACCGAGGACGCGTACAAACTGGTCAAATCGACTAGTGGTGTGACGGGCTTCGTCCAGTCGGGCAACAAACCGGTGCCGCTCGAAGACTACGAAGTTCAGCGCATCCAGAGGAACCTGGAAGCGAGCAAGGAACAGCCGAAGGTGTCTTGGAACAAGGGCGATGCCATTCGCGTGGTCGATGGACCGTTCAGCGACTTCACCGGAAAGATCGAAGAGGTCAACGCCGAGAAGGAGAAGCTCAAGGTTCTCATCAATATCTTTGGTCGCGACACTCCTGTCGAGCTCGAGTTCAACCAAGTCGAAAAGCTCAGCTGAGCTACTCCCGAGGATGAGCATTGCGGTAGCGCTTGCTCACCTCGGTCAGATCCAATTGGGTGTAGACCTGCGTCGTCGCGATAGATTCGTGGCCGAGCAGTTCTTGGACTGCGCGCAGATCGGCTCCTCCTTTCAGCAGACTCACCGCGTAGGTATGCCTCAACTTGTGGGGTCCCGTGGCGTCTTCGATGCCGGCTAGACGCGCGTAATGGTTCACCCTTTCGTAGGCGGTTTGGCGAAGCATTGGGCCGCCTCGGTCCGCAACCAAGACTCGTGACGAAGGCTTTTTCAGGAGCTTGGGGCGGGATTCTTCCAGGTAGCGACGTAGCCAATCGGCGGTTCCGACTGGGAGCGGCACCATGCGCGTCTTCTCTCGCTTCCCGGTGACGCGCAGGCTCATGCTGGCGAGGTCGACGGCTTCTTGGCGCAGGTCGACCGCCTCGGAAACTCGCAGCCCGGCTCCGAATAGTAACTCCAAAAGGGCGCGGTCGCGCAGCCCTGGCGGCGTCGAGACGTCGGGAGCATCGAGCAAGCGGGAAAGCTGGACGTCTGGCAGCGACTTTGGCAGGGTCTTGGGAGTGCGGTATCCGCCGGTCTCGGGCAAGTCTAGTTTGGGGCCACTGCCGTTTCGCTTTAGGAACTTGAGAAAGCTCCGGAGCGCGCTGAGCCGCCGGACCAGCGTCCGCTTTGATGCGGTCGAGATTTTGGCTTCGAAAGCGACGAGGTCGGCTGGCTCCAGCTCGGCGGCGGAGGTGCGGCCGCAACTTGTGAAGACCTCCTGGGCAAGGCCGAGATCAAGCGCGTAGGCCGCGAGCGTGTGGCTGCTCGCCCCCCGCTCCACCTTCAGGTGATCGAGAAACCACTCGATCTCTTCGCTTAAGGTTTGCGCCGCCATATATAGACTGGAGGACGGATGTATTGGAGGTCATGCACCATGAAACTCCCCTCGATGCCATAGATGCGGTCCTGCTTGTACTCGCTGTCGAGTCTCTTGACGAACGCTTTGTAGCGATCAACTTGGACCTGGACATCGGGGGCGAGGCCAGTTAGGTTCTGAATACGGTCAAGGTCTTGGGATTCGTAGGCCGAATAGACGATGAAATCTGGTTTGGCATCTAGGAGTCGGACGTCCCAAGCGAATGGGTCCTCGCCTGGCGGCAGAGATTGGATGACCTGAGGGTTGTTGGCCAACGCGAGGGCATTTCGGCGAGTGGTCGGCGAAGCAATCCCGATCATGGTGCTTCCCGGGATCACGCGCGCTTGGCCGGTCAGGGGGTAGAGCGGCGGGGTGTAGTACCAAGGATCACTGACCAAGCCGACGGTCTTCCCTGCTCCGACTTCTTTGAGATAGGTGGCGGCCTGATCGCGCGGGTCGGTTGAGGTCATCCAGCCCGAGAACAGGGATGAAAGTGTGATGCCGCCGAACGGAAAGCCGCCCAAGCCCACGATGCCCAAGACGATCCCGGCGGCCCAGTAGCCTTGGCGGCGGTGACACTCGGCCATGGCTGCCCCGAAACCGATGGCAAGCATCGGATAGAGCGGGAAGGTATAGCGCAGGAACTTCACCTCGGCCCGGCCGATCAGGACGTAGGTCAGGATGAAGAATGCGATCAGGGCCAGCGCCCAAGGCTCCTTCTTGATCGAGAAATAGACCAGACCGGCGATTCCGAGCAGGACGGGTAAGGGTCCGATACCGATGAAGAGGTTCACGACCAGGTGGTAGAGGAACCCGTTGACGGTCCCGATGAACACGAGCCCATGACCCGTGGACGTATGGGCCATTTCGTACCCAAAATCCTCCATGAACTTGCTCGTGTGGAGCAAGATGCCGGGCGTGGAGAGCACGAATACCAGTAGGGCACTGCCCACTGCTGCGCCGATCAAGGTGCCGAAACACTCGCGACGGCGAAGAAGGAGCACGACGCCAAGTACAAAGAGCGCGAGAATGCCGGTGTACTTAGTGCCCGCCGAGAGACCGGCGAAGACGCCAGCCAGCGCCGCCCACTTGAGAAGGTCCTTGGGTGCCGCATGTTCATCCTCTTTCTCGAGTGAGGGTATGAGTCGGAGGGCGAAGGCCGCACTGACGGTCAGGAAGAAGGTGGCGAGGATATCGACGGTTTGGAACCGCGAATGCACGACGTGGCCGGGAGAGACTGCGAGCAGAATGGATGCCGCAACGGCCCCGAAATCGCCGAAGTGCCGTCGAGTCATTAGGAATACGGCCAAAACCGTGCCCGCTCCCGCTAGGGCGGAAATGCACCGCCCGGCAAAGTGGACTCGAGAGACGAAATCCCAGACACTGGTTTCGTTTTTCGGATCAGGCGCACCGGTGTAGCTGGCGACGACATCGGAAGTGATGCGAATGACCGTCAGGTACAGGGTTCCGTAGTTGTAGAATCCGGGGTCAAACTGAAGCTGGGCGGGCTGAATTGCCTGGGAGTAAGCGTAGACCACCGCCTCGTCGGGATGTAGGCTCTGCATTCGCTCGGGGGTCTTGAGTCCCCAGCCTAGTCCCACGATACGCAGAATCAGGGCAAGGGCAAAGACCGCCAGGCCGAGGGCGACGCCCAAATCACGACTTTTCCGAGTCTCCGCCACGCCCAAAGGTTAGCACACCGATGCCTACCTCTTGGTAACCTACTTCTTGGGTTTGGGCGTTACCGCGTTCGGAATCAGACGCATGGTTGTTCGACCACGGATCTTCTCCTGGACCTCGGGCTCCTCCAGATCTCCGGTGAGGAAGACGCGCAGTCCTCCGTCGGCGTTCGCGACGGCCAGGAGGGTCTTCCGTGTTTTCAGATCGAGGTCGAAGTCGATCTTGACTTTGAGCTTCAGGCTGACTTTGGCAAGGCCGGTATCTTCGGAGGTGACTTCGAATGATTGGTTGATGAACTCGGCGAGGTCGGTGTCCAAGTTGACATCCGCCTGGATTCGGTGAACCGAGGTCTTTCCTACCGGCACGATGCCCTTGTAGGTCATGTTCATATCGAGGCGTTGGACGGCTTGCTTCTTGGTTCCCTTCAGGCGTTGCGGCTGGTAGCCAACGGTTTGCTTCCAGGTATCGCCCACTTTCACGTCGTCGAGCGGGAGCTTGGGGGCAAAGTCGAGGGCGCTGTCGAACGATCCCACAAAGAGGGCCAGACGGTAGATCTCGCCAAGGAAGTCTTCGAACTGGGCGGAACGAGAGCTGTTCAAGGATGTCAACCACTTGCCTTTGCCTTTCTTGGGCGTGGGCTTCGGCGTTAGGTCCTTGGCTTCCAAGATGTCGTTGATCGGTGAGACCGTCAGCTCGAAGTCAAAATTGACCTTCTCAACCTTGGTTTGGATCCCCGTATCTTCGGTTTCTCCCTCAATAACTGTGAAGGTCGGGCGTCGATAGCGCAGGGCAACAATACCGTCGGTCTTTAGCTTTGTCACCTCGGTGGTGAAGTTGTATTGAAGCCCCAAGTCTTCCGGGATCGCCGTCT
>JBMOJD010000088.1:0-12990 GCA_049317025.1 Fimbriimonas sp.
ACGGAACATCCTGCCAGGGATAGATCGATCCTTCCAAAGACTCTTGGCCCCCAAACTTTGTGTCGCAGGTCGCGCAGATGACTTGGTAGTCGGATCGATCCGGCACAGGGATTCGGTGGTCTACAAGCGAGTTGGTGGGGTGGAAGTTGAAGGCAAGGACAAGCTCACCACGTCGGAAGACAAGATAGCTCTGTTCTTCATGGACTTCAAGTAGCTCTGTTTCGAGGTTCCTAAACTCCAACTTCAACATGGCGATATCGAATTCTTGAAGTGAGTTGTAGTATAGGTGATCCTGCTCCGCTAATGACCACTGACGTCGAGCATAGTGGAAGCTGTTGTTGTTTTCGGGTCGGGGGAAGTCAATCCACTCGGGGTGGCCGAACTCGTTGCCCATGAAATTGAGGTAAGCCTCGCCGCCGAGAGTGAACGTTAGCAGACGAATAATCTTGAGAAGGGCGACGCCACGACTTACTCTCTCATCGTTCGTGAACTTGGTCATGCCCGTGTACATGCGTTCGTCCATCAGCCGGAACGCGAGTGTCTTGTCCCCAACGAGGGCTTGGTCGTGCGATTCGACGTAGGCAACCGTCTTTTCTCCCGGGCGGCGGTCGGTAAGGAAGCGGAAGATTTCGCCGAGGTTCCAGTCTTCGTCTCGAACATCCTCGACCAAATGAACCCAAAAATCGGGAATCCCCATGGCAAGGCGGTAGTCGAAGCCGATCCCGCCTTCATCGAGCGGGCGGGCGAGTCCGGGAAGACCGCAGACATCTTCGGCTACTGTAATCGCATCAGGTCGAAGCAGATGTACTAGTTCATTGGCCAGGGATAGGTAGGCGACCGCATCCAAATCCACATTCTCCGAAAAGTAGTCCGGGTAGCCATTAAAAACTCGCCCCAAACCGTGATCAAGGTAGAGCATACTGGTTACCCCATCGAATCGGAATCCATCAAATCGAAATTCCTCTAACCAGTAGCGCAAGTTTGAGAGGAGGAAACTAAGGACCTGGCCCCTGCCGTAGTCGAAGCATTTGGAGTCCCAAGCAGGATGGTCCCCCCGAGTGCCAGAATGGAAGTACTGATGGTCAGTTCCATCGAGAAAGTTCAGACCTTCCTGGAGGTTCTTCACGGCATGAGAGTGGACAACATCCATGATGACCTTGAGGCCAAGGCCGTGGGCGGTATCAATCAAGCGCTTCAGATCTTCGGGAGTACCGAACCTAGAGCTAACGGCAAAGAAGCTGGATACATGATAGCCGAAGGAGGCGTAATACGGATGCTCAATGATCGCCATGAGCTGTACCGTGTTGTAGCCGAGGCTAGCGATCCGCGGAAGGATATGGTGCGTAAACTCCTGAAATGTCCCTACCCCGCCATGCTCTTGGGCCATGCCGACATGGGCTTCGTAAACCCGTAAAGATTCAGCAGAATCAGGTGCCGTGTGTTGCCATTCGTAGGCAGACGGCAGCCAGACTTGGGCACTAAAGCTGGCATCATTCGGGTCCTGAATCACGCGGTTTGCAAAAGCCGGGATTCGGTCCATTCCCGCAAGGTAAATCTTGTAGCGCTGGCCGTGGCCCAGGGTTCCGGGCGGCAGGGTGATTGACCAGTTGCCATGGTCATCGTGCGTAAGCGGGTGCGAGTGGCGATCCCAGAAGTTGAAATCCCCAATCAGGGAAACCGCGTCGGCCCCGGGGGCCCATTCTCGAAAAACCTGGCAGTCCGCAAGGGAGTGCAGACCGAAGAAAAGATGGCCGAGGCTAACCGGGCCGAGCAGATCACCCAACTGCCCGCGCCGCCAAGAGGTGTGGTTCACCCGGTCCTGGAGCGCGGGGCGAAAGGGGCTGAGCCAGGGGTCAAGGGCGATGAGGCGGGAAACATCGGGCGGGTTTGGCTCCATTTGCTCCACTCCCATTGTAGTCGGGATTCTAGTTCGGCAGAAGCGGAGTCCCAGCAAGGGTACGGGCGGGTACGACCAAGACCTTGAGGCTGCGCGTGAGCACGACCGCCCAATCGCCGCGCTTTCGGACCGAGCGGATCGAGTCCAGCTTCAACTTTACGCCTTGCTCGCCGCTATCGGGAGCAACAAGAAGCCATTCGCCATCCAGTCTAAGGCGATGGGGTTTTCCATATCGTTTGGCGAGGCGGTACGACACCAGGTAACCGCGCATCGGAATCGTTAGGGGCCACGTGAGCGCGATCCACCCGACGACCTGGACGACCGGTCCAAGCGGGAAAAACAGCACGATGAGCCCGAATAGGGGAATGGAGACCATGGCCCAACCGAGGGTCAGCAAGTAGGCCTCGGTTGCGAGCCGAACCAGCACCACTCGGGGCACTGTGAACGGCTCACTCCAGGATTGCGACTCCACTAGTTCTGACGCGACCGATGCTCGCGGATGAAGGCGGGAATGTCGAGGTCGGACTCGTCGAAGACCGAGGCGGCTTCCTGGGCCTGAGCGCGGACTCGCTCGCGCGCGGCCATGATGACGTCGGCAGTCGAAACGGGGGGAACGACCGTTTCGAGAGTCAGAGCCTCAGCGACCGGGGCCGGAGCGGCAACGGGCGTGACCGGCTGGCTACCCTCAATGGTCGCGGCTACCACTTGCCTCCCTTCGCGGGTGTTTGGGTTAAACCCCGTGGCCAGGACCGTCACCCGAACGGTGCCCTTCATAGATGGGTCCACCACCGTGCCAAAGAAGATGTTCGCATCCTCGTGGTCGCAGAGGCTGCGAATGTACTGCATGGCGTCGTTGGCCTCGGCAAGCGTGAGGTCTTCGCTGCTGCTCAGGTTCACCAAGACGCCGGTGGCTCCGTTGATGGTCTGCTCAAGAAGGGGCGAGTTCGTCGCGGCCTGGGCGGCTTGGAGGGCACGCTGATCGCCCACTCCGTAGCCAATTCCCATGAGCGCGGGGCCCGCGTTCGACATGATCGCGCGAACGTCGGCAAAGTCAACGTTGATCTGGCCGGGGATCGTGATGATATCGGCAATTCCCTGCACGCCCTGGCGCAGCACGTCATCGGCGACCCGGAAGGCATCGACCAGCGTGGTCTTTCGCTCGACAACGCTCAGGAGCTTGTCGTTCGGGATCGTGATCATGGTGTCGACCCGACCGAGGAGCGAGGTAACTCCCTGCTCGGCGAGGCGCGAGCGTCGGGGACCTTCGAACGAGAACGGACGGGTCACGACGGCGACCGTCAACGCGCCAATCTCGCGGGCAAGGTCGGCGACCACTGGGGCCGCGCCGGTGCCAGTTCCGCCGCCCATGCCAGCGGTCACGAAGACCATGTCGGCACCTTCGAGCACCCGGCGAATCTCGTTCTTGCTTTCCTCGGCGGCACTCTTGCCGACTTCGGGGTTGCCTCCCGCACCGAGTCCACGAGTGAGGTTCTCGCCTAGCTGGACTTTGTGGGGGGCCGAACTCAGATCCAGAACCTGGACGTCTGTGTTCATCGCGACGAATTCCACTCCTTGGATTCCACTCGCGATCATTCTTTCGACGGCGTTTGACCCGCCGCCGCCAACACCAATAACCTTGATGACTGCTTGACTACTCACTTCCTGTGCCTTAGCTCCCTTTGTACTGCGACGTCCTCTCACAACTGCTAATAGTCTAGTTCCCTTTCGTGGGGAAGAGTTGTGGAAAACTCAATTTCCTTTCCCACTTACGCTGGACCACAGACTTCGCACCTTTTCGCGCCAATCTTGACCAACGGTGGCGGTGACGATTTCCTCGCGACACTGGAGTTCAAACTTGCCCAGGCCAATGGCGACGGCCTTGCCAAACTTTGGCCCCTGGGCCAGGTGCGGCTCGCCAAGGCGGACTTTGGTGTGGGTCAGATGCTCGTCGAACAGCGTGGCGGTCTCGGGCAGCAACGAACCACCGCCAGTCAGAACCGCCCCGCCCGCAAGCTGGCCGCGGAAGCCGGATCGCTCCACATGCTGGTCGACCATTCGCGCGATTTCCTTCATGCGGCTCTCGATGATCTCGAAGAGCACTTGCGATTGCAGGGGCCGCTTGATGGCTTGGCCTATCTGCTGCACTTCGACGGTGCGCATCGGCGCAAGCCGGGCCAGTGCGCCACCGTGCTCAATCTTGAGTTGTTCGGCATCTTCCGGGCTGGTCTTGAGGAGCATCGCGAGGTCGTTGGTGACGGACTGCCCACCTACGGGGAGGCAAGCGGAGTAGGCGATGGAGCCCTGAATGAATATCGCGAGGTCAGTCTTTCCGCCCCCGATGTCGACGACCAAGGTTCCCGATTCTAGCTCGGCGGGAGTAAGCACACCAAGGCCAGCCGCGAGAGGGGCGAGGACCATTTGTTCAATGTTGTGCCCACCCAGGGTGAAGGCTCGTTCCAAGTCTTGTATGTGCTTGATCTGGCCGCTCACCAGGTAAGTGAGGATCTCGAGTTTGGCCCCGGTGACGCCGACCGGTCGCTTGACGTTTCGTTGTTCATCGACTCGGAACTCGCGGGGGATGGCTTGGATCTGCTCGCGGTCGGGTGGAAAGAGAATCGAACGGCTGTGGTTGACAACTTCGAGAACGTCTTGGCGAGTGATCGTGCGCGACTTGGGCACGATTGGCTTGAAGCCTTGTGCGCTCATGCCTTCGACGTGAGCACCAGAGACGCCGACGACGAGCTTGCCGATCGGGCCCTGAATCTGCTGCTGGAGGCGACGCATCAGGGCATCGACGGTGCGGCCCGCTTCTTCGACATTGGTGACGACGCCCTTCTTGACGCCGCGCGATTCGATCGAGGCAATGCCGCGAACTTTGAGACTTCCCTGGCTCCCCACGGTCGCCGAAAGGGCGAGAGCACGCGTGGAGCCGAGGTCGAGAACGGTTACGAATTCATCGGTCATGTAGGGTTAGCCTTCCGGGTTGGTGGAGGCTTGAGATAGGGTTTGGATGCGCTTGCGCTCTTTGGCGTCTTGCCACTTGGTGATCAGATAACGCCGGATGAGGCTGAGGTTGGTGAAGATCCTTCCGCCCAGAATGAGCGCAACCGCGAGAAACAGGTTGATAAACAGAACGCGGTCACCCAGCCAGGCGAGGCCGAATGCGATCACCGTGTTGGCCAAGAAGCCGGTCACGAAGACGTCGGTGTTGAACTTGCCTTCGATGCCGCTGCGGACACCGCCAAAGATCGAGTCGATACCCGCCAAGCACGCGACGGCAAGATACTGAGCCTCTTCGCCCCGAATCGGGCCGAGCCGGACCAGAAACGCCAGGGCGAAGCCAAGCGCGAGCGCCAAGATGGGGAGCAGGATCAATTCTTATCCTTGGGGACGACGGCGTACTTTCGTTTCGTCACACCAGCGTAGGCGGGGATGCGCATCTTCTTGACCATTTCCACTTGAACCATGGCGGGGTCCGAGGCCCGAATCTCCGCCAGCACGCCAAGCGGGATGTTGAGACCACCCGATAGCGTAGCCGGGTCACCGATGGCGCGGATCACGACGGGCGATGCCGTCGGCACACTGTCCACGTGGATCACTGGCCCCACACAGCGGAAGTTGCTTCCAAACCCGAGACGGCGGCCATTGACCGAGATGGCTTCCGCACCACTGATGTAGAGTTCATTCACGACTCGGAGAACGTCGGTGTCGTGAACGGTGGCATCTCCTCCGGGCAGCTTGGATTCCATCCCCGCCTTGATCGCCTGGGGGCTATCCTGCAACGTCACGACGATGCCCGGGCCCTCGGCTTCGGTGAGGTTGGCGAAGATCTTGAGTTCCTGCAGGCCGCTATTCAGAAGCGAGGCCTGACCGCTCTGGCTCGCGACGGCGTTTTCGAGCTTCGTCTTTTCCGCACGAAGGCGCGCGACCTCTTCACTAAGTCGTTCGAACTCCTCGACATCGACGAGAGATCGGTTGACACGTTCGCGCTGGTCGCCCTGGAGAAATCCGGATCGGGTGTTGCGGGTGGTGTCGGTCACGCGGGCGAGCGAAACCATAAAGCCCAGCAGCAGGCACATTGCCGAGACCGGCAGTACCCAGGATTGGTTAGAAGTGATGCGATTAACGAATGGGTTCACGGTTTACTCCGGCCTCGTCCGCTTGTTCTTTGGCAGGCGGAGCCACCAAACGCAGCGGGGTCGGTCGGTCAAGGATTTCGGGGTCGCGGGCCAGTTGTACTTCCAGTAAAGCAAGCTTTTCGTCCAGATTTTTGGATAGTCCAAAGATGGCACGACCTATCCCTGTATTTAAGCATAAGGAGCGATCTTCTTGAACTTCCACCACCCAGGTTCCTTTCAACTTGAGCTTTTCGACCCTTTGTGCGATCTTCACGAGGTCTTGTCCGCTCCAGGTGTGGGCGATCCCGAGGCCACTGCGGGCATCGAATGCAGGAATTCGAACCATGGGGAGGTTCTCGGGCAGACGATCGGATTGGAAGGCGACCCCGTTCTCATCGAGGGCCGTGCGATACGCACCTTCCAAGCGAGCCACCGGCGTTCGGTAGTGCACGACCAGCAGAGCGCTCCCGAGGAAATTGTGAGAAAAGCTCGCGGAATTGACCTCGGACTTCTTGAGCACTTCCCCCTCGACGGCGGCGGGATTGACGATAGCGAACGGCTTGCCGCGGAGCTTCTCAAGAATCGGCCCGATTCGGCCCTCATCAGCCGAATACACGCCAGAGACGCGGACCCTTTGGATGGCCGTAAGGGGGCTGTAGGCGAGGGCGAGTCCCATCTGGACCGGCACGAGGATCCAGAAGAGTATCGCCCACGGGAACCTGCGCTTTGGCTTCTTGTCGCTAGAGGCCAAAGCGTTTCACCGCATCCTGGAGAATCAGCTCCACAAGCTGGTCGAATTCGATGCCACCAGCCTGAGCGCTGGTAGGCAGCAGTGAAGTCATGGTCATGCCCGGCAAGGTGTTGACTTCGAGGATGACCACGTCTGCTTCGCGAACGATCATGTCGGTCCGAGTGGCTCCCTGGCATCCAAGGGCTTGGTGGCTACGAAGAGCCATTTCCTGAACTTCCTTGGTCCGCTCGGGGCTCAGGCGAGCGGGGCAAATCTCTTCGGTTGCGCCGGGGATGTATTTGCTCGCAAAGTCGTAGCGTCCGCTGGCGGGGGCGATCTCGACGGGCTGGAGGGCTTGGCCATTCAGAACCGGGACCGAGATTTCCATGCCCCGGACCCATTCTTCAACGAGGACACTTTCGTCATAGCGCAGCGACCGGCTGATGGCATCGGCGAGATCGTCTTGGTCCTCGACAAAGACGAGACCGACGGTGGAACCCTGAGCATTCGGCTTAACCACGACTGGGGCCTGGATCGGCGGAATCGGGTCACCCTGGCGCACGAGGAAACCATGTGGCGTCCGCAGACCATGGGTCGCAAGCACTTGCTTGGTCATCGCCTTGTCCATGGCCAGGGAACTGGCCTGGATGCCCGACCCGGTGTACGGGATGTGGAGCATCTGCAGGAGTCCCTGGATACCGCCATCCTCCGCATTCGTCCCGTGCAGGGCAAGGAAGGCGACGTCCGGCCGGTTCGGACCGATGAAACTGGCGAGGTCACCGCTGGCGAGGAGTCGGTCGGTAACGTCGATCCACGAGACCTTGTGACCGAGGCGCTGGAGAGCGTCACCCACGGCGAGGCCGCTGTGGAGGCTGACTTCCCTTTCCGGGCTGTCGCCTCCACTGAGGACTGCGACGTGGAGTGGCTCACTTGGACGATCTAGCTCAGCCAAAATTGCAGGGCCGAACGCGGCGATCGTGCCCGCGCCCATCCCGACCACAACATCGCCAGGGTGAGTCCATCGGCGGACGAGGCGCGGAAGCAGGTGCCGCGAGGGGACATAGCGCACAGGCACGGTGACCAGCTCTGCCACGCGCGAGGAGCTGACGCCTGCCAAAGGGGCTTCGCGAGCGGGATAAATGTCCGTGATGACAACTTCATCGGCAAGGCTCAGGGCCTGCGCGAGTTCTGGGATCGTCATCGCCGTGCGCGAATAGAGGTGGGGCTGATGCACCACGACCAGTCTCCGCCCGGGGTACCGGGACCGGAGCGCTCGTAGCGAGGCCTCGATTTCGGTGGGATGATGGGCGTAGTCGTCTACGACCGTGATCTCGCCGTCCCGCAGGACCTGGAGGCGGCGCTCGGCCCCGCCGAACCGATGGATGCCCTGCCAAGCCTGGCCGATCTCGGCTCCCACGTAGGTGGCAGCAGCGCGCGCGCCCATGGCATTCGTCAGGTTGTGGTCACCCATCAGGCCAACGCCGAACAGTCCATGCGGCTCGGCGTCCTGGATGGAATAGCCCGTTGTTTCGACCTTGACCTGATCCGCGAGGGCCGATGCACCGGCGTCATCGCGGCAATACACGAGGTGCTGGCCGGACTCGACAAACTTTCGCACCGAGGCGACCAGGTTCTCCAGGGAGCCATGGAAATCGACGTGGTCCAGTTCGAGGTTGGTGAGGACCACGAGTTCCGGCTGGAGGTCGTGGAATCCATTGTAAGCCTCGCAAGCCTCCACCACAGCCCACTCGCCCTTCCCCTCGTGGATCGGGCCGCCCCAATCGGGAATATTGGCCCCGACCACGACTAGCGGATCAAGCCCAGCCTCGATGAGGGCGGACCCGATCATGCCCGTGGTCGTGGTCTTGCCGTGGGTGCCGGTGACGGCCAACACGCGATGATTGCGGACAAGCCAGCCGAGCAATTGCGAGCGCCGAAAAAGCCCCGCTCCCGCGCTTCGTGCGGCTTGGACATCGAGATTCGTGCCGAGGTCGATGGCGTCGCTGAGGACGACGGCATCATGGGCGTGGATTGGTTGATCGAGATTGCCAACCGAAACCTCGATCCCATCAGCGCGAAGGCGCTCGACCTCGGGAGACAAGGTGCTATCTGCCCCGATGACCTCGTGGCCACGTGACTTTAGCATCCGTGCAAGCGCGCTCATGCCCGCACCGCCAATGCCAAGGAGGACAAAACGCTTGGCGTGGTTCAGCTCATCTTGGGCATTGAAGGCGGTTGCAATCTCGGCGGGCGTCCTCACTTGTTCGCTCCGAGAAGGTTGGCAAGGATTCGCTGTGTTGCATCGGGGACATCCCATTCTCGCAGGGCCACGGCTGCGCGTTCACAGCGAGCGGGGGCTTCGGTCCATCCTCGGATGGCATCGGCGATGGCTTGGGGCGAGGCCTGGGACTGCGGCAGGACAGTGGATGCTTCCATCATTTCGAACTCCCTTGCATTATGAAGCTGATGGTCATCGGCCGATGTGGGCAGGGGGATGAGGACGGAGGGGAGTCCAAACATCGCGAATTCGGCGAGCGTGCCGCCACTTCGTCCGATCGCGATGGTGCAGGTGCGATAGGCTTCGGTCAATTCAGCAGATTCCAGGTACGGCACGACGTGGTAGCCCTCGATCCCCTGGGCGCGGGCGGCCGTCGCGTCGAAGTTCGCTCGCCCACTCGCATGGAGCACTTGGTAGCCGGAAGCAAGAAGGCGCGCAGCCTCGGGGACCGTCTCATTCAAGAACGCGGAGCCCTGCGAGCCACCGACGACCAGGATTGACCGAGGCTCGCGGGCGACTGAGTGCGCGGCGGCCCGGAGCTCGGCTCGGATGGGATGGCCAGTGCGAATCGTGGGAAAGCCAAGCCGGTGCCCCCCGGTGGATCGAAATGTCGTCGTGAAAGCCCGGGCCTGCCGACCGAACATCCGGTTAGATCTTCCCGGCACCGAGTTCGCCTCGTGGATGGCGTAAGGGATCCGAAGGGACCGCGCTGCCGACATGACCGGTGCCGCACTGTAACCTCCAGTTGAGAAGACGATATCAGGCTTGGCGGCACGGAGGGCATTTTTGGCCAGACCTATCGATCGCAGCAAGCCAACAAGCGACTGCCACCCCCGCACAGTGCGAAGCGAATAGAGCGGCGCCGAATGAAACCCTTGAAATGCAATGCCTTGCTGGGCGCAAATGGCAGATTCCTGGCCTCGCAGGCTGCCGAGATAGAGGAGGTCCGCGCCCTGCTCGCGGGCGAGACGCCCGACCTCAAGCGCGGGATAGATATGGCCGCCCGTTCCCCCGCCCGTGATCACCACTTTCACCTTGTTTTTCCTCTTTCGGTTTCTCTTCCATTCTCAGCAGGGACTGCGAAAGCCCGATACCCATCCACAGGGCGGTAAGGCTCGATGCCCCCGCACTCAAGAAGGGGAGTGGGATTCCGATGGCGGGCAAAGTGCCGTTCGCCATCAGGACATTGGTGCCTGATTGGACTGCGATCCAGCTTGCCATTCCCAGTAAACCCAGTTTCACAAACATCGTTTGCGCGTGGAATGACTGGTAGCAAAGTCTCCAGATGATGGCGCATAGAGTCGCGATGATGAAGAGCGCACCACCCAGGCCCAATTCTTCGGCGGGGGTAGTGATAAGGAAGTCGGTCTCGGCCTCCGGCATCACTCCCTTGGCTCGGCCACTTCCCGGCCCGGTGCCCTTCAATCCCCCCATGGCCATCCCCACTTCAGACATCACGGTTTGGTAGCCCGCACTGTCCACGTTCTGCTTGGTATAGCGATGGTTATGGTTATTGATTCGGTCGAGTCGGTAGGGCTCCGACTTCACCATGATGAAGACGGCGAGCACACTGACGAAGCATCCGCCGATAAGCGTCCACCGGTTGGCGCCGCCCGCGATCGACATGAGAAATGCGATTGAAGCGAGGACGGCGGCAGTGCCAAGGTCTGGCTCGTTCTCGATCAGCCACACGGCGAAGAGGACCAGCAACATCGGGGCACACCGGACGGCCTTCGGGATGACGCGATGGGCAGCAATCCAGCGCCAAGATCGACCCAGAAGTTTCTGCTCCACCCATTCTGCCCGGCTAGCGAAAACCCCGGCGAGAAAGATAACCGTGGCAAGCTTGGCAAACTCGGACGGTTGGAACGTATTGCTGCCGATAGGAATCCAACGAGTTGCGCCGTTAACTTCCTTGCCAATAAACTTCACTAAGATAAGCAGAACCAAGCCGACCCAGATTGCCAATTTTGAAGTTTGGAACCAGAGCTTTCCCGGAATAGCCGAGCAAAAGAATCCAAAGATCAGAGCCACGGGGAGGTACTGGAGCTGCTGTCGCAACGGAGGCGAAATGATGTCATCCGTGTTCTTGGCAAGGGCAAGCACAAAAGATGCGTCATAGATAAAGATGAGGCCAAGCAGCGTCGCGAATAGCGCGAGCAGAATGAGGAGCGGATCAGGAAACTTAAAGAGCTTGGTCATCGTGCGAGCCAATCCGTGGCTAATTGCGTAAAGACGTTCCCCCTATCGACGAAGTCTCGAAACTGGTCGGTGCTTGCGCATCCGGGCGAAAGCATGATGGCTTCCCCGTCTTTGGCGGCTTCCGATGCCGCCACAAAAGCTTGCTCCATGGTTTGGTAAACCCGATCCTCTTGATCGAGCATCTTGCCAAGGGCGGGCGCATCCGACCCGAAGAGATACGCGACATGAGGCGAGCTAGCCAGGAATCGCTTCAACGGGGCAAAGTCAAGTTCCTTGTTTACTCCGCCAATCAAAAGGCGGGAGGGGCGTCCAACCCCTTGCGCCGACTTGATCACCGCGTCCGGGTTGGTGCACATTGAATTGTTGATGACGAGCACCCCATCGCGCTCACCCACGGCCTGCATTCGATGGGCCAAACCTCGAAACTGCTTCAGGCCCTCGATGGCGATTTCGGGAACCCCATAATCGGGCACCATTCCCAACGAAACGCGCTTCTTACGAGGCACCTGACCTTGCCTTCGCGCCTCGGCGAGGAGGATTGCCGCTCGCGAGAGGGGGTCGCGCCGCTCGCGCCAACCAAGGACTCCGGTCGTGATCAAAAGAGCCATGGCCGCATTGAGGAGATTGTGCGATTCGCGAAAGGGGAGTGACCCGGGCAGAACGGATCGGCCAAAGACAGCAAATCCCTTCTCGCTCGCTGAGGCGTCCGCCCCTCGCGGGCCGAAGGTGAAGACTCTGGGTGTTCGCGTTTCCGCCCGAGCGCGAAGGCTGTTGGGACGGCCTCGGACGACTCCTTGCCCGCTGTTAGGCGGTTTCACGTGGGGATCATCTTCGCGGCAGACTGCGAATTCGGTCTCGGTGAGGTTCCGCCAGATCTGGTGTTTGGTCTGGGCGTATTCCTCAAAACTGTTGTCGTACCGGTCGAGGTGGTCGGGGGTGATGGTCGTGATGCCCGCGACGATGGGCCGGAATTGGTGGATCCACTCGAGCTGGAAAGAACTGATCTCCGCCACCAGGACCTGGCCGCGCCTTGCCTGGGCCGCCGCCTCGGTGAGCGGGCGCTCTTCATAGCCCGATCCATAAAGGTTGCCGCAAAGGATGGCGTCTTCGCCGCAGGCACGGAGGGCGAGCCACGTCATCACTGTCGTAGTGCTCTTGCCGTTGGTGCCGGTGATGGCGACGATTGGAGCCAGCGAGATTCGGTGGGCGAATTCGACCTCAGAGACAACCTCGACCCCTGCTTGCGCCGAGTTGACGAGGGTTGGGTGCTTCCGATGCACGGCGGGATTGGTCACCACCATGTCGAATTCGGCGGGCGTCCAGTGTCCTTCAAACTCAAACGTGAGCGGGACGTTTAACTCTTCGAGTTGGTGCGCAATCTCGGGCTTGGCGAGCGAGGCTCGGGATTTGCTGTCGAAAACCGATGGCTTAGCGCCTCGTTCCAGGCACGCCTGGGCAACGGCTAGGCCACTACGGCCGAGGCCGAGGACGGCGACGCGCTTTCCCTCGACTCCGACGGGCTTCACCCCGCCACCAACCCCACCGCCACGAGCGAGCAGATGAGCTGGATCAAGGCGAACATCCAAACCACCCGTGTCTCAGGCCAACCGGCTTTCTCGAAGGCATGGTGAATCGGCGTGTAAGGGAAAACCTTGCGGCGAAAGACTTTGACCGAGAATATCTGGATCGGGACCGGCACCAGCTCGCAAATCATCGGCAGGCTGAGCACAGTGAGGGGGAGCCAAAGCTGAGCAATGTTTCGCGC
>JBMOJD010000089.1:0-12980 GCA_049317025.1 Fimbriimonas sp.
TTGGCAGTGTCCCGACTGGCAAGGACAACCACCCGGCCCCGCCCGAGGGCGACGGCCTGGAAGTGGACAAGCTGAGCCGAGCCGCCTTGGATAAGCATTGGGATGGCATGATGGCCAAGGTCATCGCTCAAGTCGGGCCATTAGCGGGCAAGAGCTTGAACAACTCGCTGATCGACAGTTACGAAGTGGGCAGCCAGAACTGGACGCCCAAGTTTCGCGAGGATTTCCGACGGTTGCGCGGCTACGATCCGCTCCCATTTATGCCTGCCCTGGCTGGAGTCACCATTGAAAGCGGGCCGACTACGGAACGGTTCCTTTGGGACTACCGGCGCACGATTGCCGACCTCTACGCCGAAAACTACTTTGGCTACTTCGGTGAGCTCTGCCACAAGAAAGGACTTCTATTTTCGACTGAGCCCTACGGCAATGGCGGCTTCGACAACATCCAAGCGGGAGGCACGTCCGACATTCCGATGGGCGAATTCTGGCTCGGCGGGGCGGCGATGGAGAGCACGAAACTTGCTTCCAGCATTGCCCACGTCTATGGGCGTCAGATTGTCGGCGCGGAATCCTTTACCGCTGATGACGTCCGGGGCAAGTTCCTCGAAGAGCCCTACATGATGAAGACCGTTGGTGATCTGGCGTGGATCAACGGCGTCAACCGGTACATATTCCACCGCTACGCCCTGCAGCCCTGGACAAACCTCCGGCCTGGCATGACGATGGGCCCTTGGGGCACCCACCTCGAGCGCACCCAAACCTGGTGGAAGGAGGCCGCGACTTGGTTGAAGTACGTTGCTCGTTCGCAGTATCTGCTCCAATCCGGCAAGTTCGTGGCCGACGCGGTTGCCTACACGGGCGAAACCGCGCCGGTGGACCTCCCTTACGGTCGCGGGGCCGGTCGATTGGTGCCCGAGGGTTACGACTACGATGGTTGCGACACCCGCATTCTGATGGCGATGAAGGTGAGCAATGGCTCCGTCGTCGTGCCCAGCGGTCTGAAGTATCGCGTGCTACTGTTGCCGCCCACGACGTTCATGACCCCGAAGGTCGCTCGCAAGATTCGGTCTTTGGTGGCGGATGGGGCAACGGTGGTGGGGCCGAAGCCGTTGCACTCACCGAGCCTGACGGGATTCCCGGCCAGCGAAACTGAGATCGCTAAGATTGGAAGTGAGGTCTGGGGTGCAGGTCCGGTGAATTCCTTTGGCAAAGGCAAGGTGTATTCGAAGGCCAGTGCTGGCGAGGTGCTCCGAGATCTCAAAGTTGCGCCGGACTTCAGCTACACCGGGAAGGCTAAGTTGCTTCACCTGCACCGGACCATTGGCGACGCCGAGGTCTACTTCGTTTCGAACCAGCGATATCAGGCGGCGACCGCCGAATGCACCTTCCGGGTGGCGGGCAAACAGCCGGAGCTTTGGCATCCCGAAACGGGCAAAACCGAGTTCGCGCCGATCTGGGCCGCTGGTTCTGGCAACACGCGGGTGACTTTGCGGCTACAGCCGGCTGAGTCGGTGTTCGTGGTCTTTCGCGGGAAGCAGACCCAGTCCCACCTGACGAGCTTCTCTTCTGGAGAGGCCGCACAAATAAAGGGGCAGCTTGCTAAGGTGGTTTCAGCTCGCTATGAGACTGCCGACGGACGCGGCGTGGATGTCACTGCGAAGGTCCGCGACCTCTTGAGCCACGGCGAAACCGAGATCGAAGTCACCAACTCAAATTTTGGTGACCCGGTGGTGAACGTGGTCAAGCGCCTCAACATTGAATATTCGGTGGATGGCGTCACCCGGCGGGCGACGGTGGGAGAGAACGAGACACTTTCGATTGGTCCCTCGGGACCAGTTGGTTCGGTCAACGATGCCGAAATCAAAGTAACGCCGGGCGGCTTGTCGTTCGTTGCTTGGGAGAAAGGCAAGTGGTCGCTGGCTTCGGCCGAAGTGACCTCTCGTGGCCCCACGGTGATGGACCTGAGCACGGACTGGAAGTTGACCTTTGCGCCCAGCCTGGGTGCGCCGGCGGTGGCGACGTTCCCCAAGTTGGCCTCGTGGACAGCCCATCAGAACCCGGGAATTCGCTACTTCTCCGGTTCGGCGGTTTACACGAAGTCGTTCTCGGTGGCGAAGGTCGGCCAGCGCGTCCGTTTGGACCTCGGCGATGTGAAGAACTTCGCCACCGTGAAGCTAAACGGCAAGAATCTGGGGACGCTCTGGAAGCCGCCTTTCCTGATGGACGTCACGGGGGCAGTTCAGAAAGGAACCAACTGGTTGGAGGTTAAGGTCACGAACCTTTGGGTGAACCGCCTCATCGGCGACGAGCAACTGCCGCCCGATGTGGAGTGGAACGGGGTCCAGCTCAAGTCGTGGCCGGAGTGGCTGACCAAGAACCAGCCGCGACCTAAGACGGGGCGCATCGGATTCGTGACCTGGCGATTCTGGACCAAGGAGTCGCCCTTGCTCGATTCCGGCTTGCTTGGCCCAGTCCGTTTGCTCACGGCTTCGGAGGTGACCCTGCGCGGCCATAATTAGGCTGTGTTGCTAAACGCCATTGCCATGTTCGTTTCGGTTCAATCAACTCCGCCGAAACTGCCGCAGTTGAAAGTTTCGGGAGCGAACATGGTGGACGCGAAGGGCAAGCGCGTGACCCTGCGTGGCGCGAACCTGGGGAACTGGCAGGTCATCGAGTTTTGGATGCTCGGCAACGCGGGCAGCCCGGGCATCCCGCCGGACCAGTTCACGCTCGAAGAGACCCTAACGAAGCGGTTTGGCGAGTCGGAGAAGGAGCGACTGATGGACGTCTACCGGTCGTCGTGGATCACCGACCGGGACTTTGCCTACCTCCAGAAGTTCAACTTCAACCTCGTCCGGTTGCCCATGAACTATCGGGTGATGGAAGATGACCGTCGACCGTTCCAACTCAAGCCCAATGCCTGGAAGTGGATCGACCGTGCGATCGACCTCGCCGAGCGGCACGGAATGTATGTCTTGCTCGACATGCACGGGGCACAGGGCGGCCAAAACCCTTATGACCACACTGGCCACTCGGGCCAAAACAAACTAAAGGATAGCCCGACCGACCAGAAACGCCTTTGCTGGCTCTGGGGCGAGCTTGCGAAGCGCTATCGCAACCGCAGTGCCGTCGTTGCGTACGACGTGATGAACGAGCCGTACGGGACGCCGAAGGACATTCAGGTTTCGATTTTTCGCCAGGCGTATGCAGAAATCCGCAAGAACGACCCGGAGAAGCTGATCTTTGCTCACGGCAATTTCGACGACTTTGGCCACTATGGCGACCCCAAAGCCAACGGTTGGCACAATGTTGGGTTCCAGATGCACTACTATCCCGGCCTGTTTGGCGGGGGAAGTCCGACCATTAAGACGCATTTGGCCCACTTTCGCGACCTCGCTGGGGTGGCAGCTCGGGTGAAGGCACTTGATGTGCCGTTCATCGTCGGGGAAATGAATGTGGTCTTCGATGCGGCGGGCGGGGCCGAAATGATGCGCCGGTACTACGACGTTCATGCCTCCTACGGCTGGATGACGACCATGTGGTCGTACAAGGTGATGTCAGGCTCGGGAACTCAGGGCAAGCCGGTCCGCGATAGCTGGGGCGCGGTGACGAACGTCGATCCGATGCCTCCGATCAACTTCGAGACCAGCAGCAAGAAGGAGATTCAGGCGTATTTTGCCGCTTTCGCCAAGCAGCGATTGACGCCGAACGAAGCCCTCTTGCGCACCCTGGGTGATCCTGGCTACAAGCCGAAGTCGCTCGATGCCGTTCAAAAGGAAATCGACGCCAAGCGGAGGCTCGTTGCGCCTCAGGGGGAGCTTGCGGGCTGGACATCCGCCGACATCGGTGGTGCCTTGAAGGGTGGCCTTGCGCTCGGGAGCGGTGGGGCGTTCGAGTTGTTTGGTGGCGGAAAAGACATTTGGTCCACCAGCGACCAGTTCCGTTTCCTGCACCAGGCCCGCTCCGGCGATGTCGCTCTTGAGGTCACGGTGCAATCAGTCGAAGAGATCGACACCTATACCAAGTCGGGCTTGATGCTTCGAGGCAGCCTCGATGCTGATGCACCGTTCGCGATGATCTCGGTCTTTCCGAGCGGGGAAGTGGAGTTCGCCACCCGGACGAAAGCGGGCGAGGCCGTGAAGGGCGGGACCAACCAAAAGGGTGCGCTACCGAACCAGCGCGTGCGACTGGTGCGCCGAGAGGGTAAGATCAGCGGCCAATTCCAAAAGGCGAATGGTGAATGGGTCGAGGTGGGCAGTGTGCCCGATTTCTTGCCCGCAAACGTGCTCGCCGGAGCGGTCGCGCTCAGCCACAACGGCGACGAACTCGCCAAAATCGGCTACCGTGACCTCGTTATCCGCTAGCTAGGGGCTCAGACGCCTTGCTTGCGGATGCGATTCTTGTTCGCTTTCTTGGCCGTGTTTTCCGATCCGGAGGATGCTTCCAAGAAGGGCTTGGCTTCGGACGAAGCGGTCGGGGTCTTCAATTTGGCAAGGGCTTCCTGAATATCTTTCTTCGACGGACGCTTCATTCCCCTAGACTACTCCCTGGCCGCGAGTTTCTGCAAAAGGCTCGGGACCATGCCCGGGCCACCGTAGACCCAACCGGTGTATAGCTGCACCAAGGAGGCCCCGAGATCGAGCTTGCGCTGGACGTCATCGGCAGTGAAAATGCCGCCGACGCCGATGAGCGTGAGCTTGCCTTGTGCCCCTTTGGCGAGGTGGTCGAGAGCGGCGTTCGCCAGTTCGGTCACTGGCTTTCCGCTCAGGCCGCCCTGTTCGTTTGGGTCATGGCGGAGGCCCTGGCGCGAGATGGTCGTGTTGGTCGCGATCAGGCCCGCGAGGCCCGCTTCAAAGGCGACTTCCAATACGTCATCGAGGGCGCCAGGCGTGAGGTCGGGCGCGACCTTCACGAGGAGCGGCTTGGTCGGGTCCTCTTGGCGCAGAGCGCGGGCGATTTCTAGTAGTGGGCCCTTCTCTTGCAGAGATCGCAAACCCGCCGTGTTGGGCGAGCTGACGTTGATGACCACGTACGAGCCAAACTTCGCGAGGGCGCGGAAGCTGGTCAAGTAGTCGTCGGCTGCCTCCTCAAGCGGGGTGATCTTGGATTTCCCGAGGTTGACGCCAATGGGAATTCGGGGCTTTGATCGGCGGAGACGCTCGGCCACAACTTCACAGCCATCGTTGTTGAAGCCCATTCGGTTGATGAGGCCGCTATCCTCGGGCAGTCGGAAGAGTCGTGGCTTCGGGTTTCCGGGCTGGGCATGGCGCGTGACCGTACCGATTTCGGCGAAGCCGAACCCGTATTTGTGCCAGTGTTCGACGGCGACGGCATTCTTGTCGAAGCCAGCCGCGAGCCCGATTGGGTTTGGGAACAGAACTCCGAAGCACGTCACGGGACGGTGAATCCCGTTGGCGGTGGCGGGAATAAGCCCTCGCTCGATCAGGGCCATCGCTTTCTCGTGCACGCTCTCGGGGTCCATCGAGAACGCGACCGGCCGGATCAGAGCTTCGTAGAGACTCACCTCCTATTATGGTCACTGGCCCGTTAGGCGATAATGGGGCATGAAAGTCCTTCTGATTGGTGGAACGGGTCTCATCAGTACAGCGATTTCGCGCGATCTGCTGGCGCGTGGGGACGAAGTTGTGCTCTACAACCGAGGGAAGACCGAGGCTCGCCTGCCTGCGGGCGCGACCACCATCGTAGGCGACCGCAAGGACTTTCCCGCCTTCGAGGCCGAGATGGCGAACCACACGTTTGATGCCGTCATCGACATGATTGGCTATCACCCCGACGAAATTCAGAGCTGTCTGCGGGCGTTTCGGGGCCGCATCGGCCACTACATTTTCTGCTCAACGGTGGATGTGCACACCAAGCCCTGCGCCACCTACCCGGTGACCGAGCACACGCCGCGCGATCCGATTGGCGACTACGGGGTCAACAAGAAGATCATCGAGGACATTCTCTTCAATCAGAGCGACCTTCCTTTCACGATCATCCGGCCCGCCCACACCTACGGCGAGAGCTCGACGATGATTCATACGTTTGGCTGGATTCCTTATATGTTGAAGCGGCTGCGGCATGGCCTCCCGGTTGTGGTCCATGGCGACGGCACCAGCTTGTGGGCCTCTTGCCACGTGGACGATGTGGCGCGCGCTTTTGTGAACGCGCTGGGTAATCCCGTCGCTCTCGGAAAGGCGTACCAAACTACTGGCGAGCAGTGCGTGACATGGGATCAGTACCACCAGCACATTGCCCGGGCGATGGGTGCGCCCGATCCGACCATCGTGCACATCCCGACCGACGTCTTGACCAAGTGGGAGCCTGACCGCACGGGCGTTGTCAAGAACAACTTCCAGTACTGTAATATTTTCGACAACAGCTTGGCCCGAGCGGAGCTCGGCTTTGTCCAGAAGATTGAACTGGAAGAGGGCGCCCGGCGCACCGTGGCCTGGCTGGACGAGCGGAACAAGATCGATAGCGCCGCCGATGAGCCGTTCTACGACCAGCTTCTGGAGCGCTGGGACCGGGCAATCAACGGTACCCTTTAGCGGTGCTTGCCTTCGAAAACCTCAAATTCAACGCCGACGGCCTGATCCCCGCCATCATTCAAGACCACGAAAACGGCCAGGTGCTGATGTTTGCGTGGATGAATGAGGCGTCTCTGGCCCGGACCGTGGAAACTGGCCTCTGCACCTATTGGAGCCGGTCGCGCCAGAAGTTCTGGGTGAAAGGCGAGACCAGCGGGCACTTGCAGCATGTGCAGTCGATTTCGGTGGACTGCGATGAGGACGTTCTTTTGATCAAGGTGGCCCAAGTCGGGGCGGCTTGCCATGAGAACTTTCGATCTTGTTTCTTCCGCGATCTTGTCGATGGCGAGTGGCAAGTGAATTCGGAGCGATTGGAAGGATGATCCGCGCCGAGATGGATGCTCACCTAGTTCGGCTGCTCTGGTGGTCTTTCGCATGGTTTGTCGCCGGGTTGGTCCTCCTCTACCGTGCGGATGAGTTTCGACGCGGGTTCGCGAGTCTCAGCGCCGGGTGGTGCGTGGTGAATCTTATCATAGTGTTTTTCGGATTTCGTGACCGCACGGAGCCTGTTCTTGGTCAAACCCGGGAGTTTCTGGCCTTTAACTTGGGGTTGAACATCGCCTACATGGCGGTGGGTATCACCCTAGTCGTTCTCGGGGCTGATCGAGGATTCCAGCGTGGCGCTGGGTATGCCGTGCTCATTCAGGGGCTGGCCCTTTTGGTTTTGGATGGTATCTTGTTGAGCCGACTACCTAGCCTAGCGGCAAGGTAAACCAGAACGTCGCACCGACATTCACTTCGCCTTTGGCGCCTACCTCGCCGCCATGCCGCTCGATCACACGCTTGATGGTCGCGAGCCCAATGCCCAAACCTTCGAACTCCCGGACAGTGTGCAAGCGACTGAAAACTCCAAACAACTGGCCGTAGAACTGCATATCAAACCCTGCGCCGTTGTCGCTGATTTCAAAGCGTAAGCAATCCTCTAGTCTCTGAGATCCTATCTTGATTACTGGTGCAGCTCGACCACTCGAGTACTTGACCGCATTGTCGATAAGATTTAGCCAGACGATGCGCAAGAGATTTGGGTCCAGGAAGGCATCGGGCAGGGGCTCTACTTGCCATTCGATGTTGTCTCGACGGGTCTGGAGCACGATTTCGTCGATGCATTCTCTCACAACCGGTCCCATTGGAGTTTGTCGCTTGACCAACTCCAATCGGCTGCTTTTGGCAAAATCAAGGAGGTCATCAATCAGGTTCCCCATCCGCTTTGAGGCAAGAATGACCCTCTTGGCCGCGTCTTGGATATCGGGATCAGAGCGGGCAGCCTCACTCTCCTGGATGATGGCGGCGTAGCCCGCCATGTGCCTCAGCGGCGACCTAAGGTCATGCGAAACGGAGTAAGTGAACGACTCAAGTTCACGGTTAAGTTGTTCAAGCTCAGTGGTTCTGGCCGCCACTCGCGATTCAAGTTCGGCCGTGTACTCGACCTGCTTACCCTCTTTGATTAATCTTTCGATCTCGACGCCGATGCGGGAACCAGCAATCCTGATTAGGTCTATAGCGCCAGAGTTTAGCGGCAAGGGGTTATAGCTGACAAGCGAGAATGTACCGACTGCTTTGCCGCCGCTGTCATGAACCACGATACCAAAGTAGCCATTCTCCCGATTATCGTGCGGATTTTGCCGATTATGGGGGGCTCCATTCGTTCTTGATTCGACATGGTATTGGCCATGCTGGATGACAATATTGCAGTGCGAGTCGTACGGGGCGCACACAATGGGGTCGTGTGAGTACTCGCCTTGACACCAACTTGCCAGCGTGACAAAGCTACCATCGGCTTGCGATTGGCAGACATAAGCCTCATCGGCACCGACGAGATCAAGAATCGCTTTGGACGCTTGCTTGATCAGATCGTGACCTTCGCCGCCTCGCCCTTGGGCCAGGGTTCTGAGGGTTTGGTTCGCCCGCACTTCGTTGGTGACGTCTTGGAATGCACCGTACACACGCACGACTTTTCCATTTCGGATTTCAGGGCGACCCACTGCACGTACCGAGCGTGGGTTGCCCATGTACGTACGAATGTCATAGATCCCATCGAAGGCGATTCCTTCGTGCATGGCACGTCGGATGGCGGTGGTGATCCCCTCGCGCGACTTGCCCTCGACATAGAATGAAGCGGCCTCGGCGATGGTGGGACGAAACTTAGGCGGTGCCTCGTGCATGACCCTGGTTTGCTCAGTCCACTCCATTGTGCGGGTCGCGAGGTCCAAGCTCCACCCACCGATTTTCGCAACGCTACCAACTTCGACAAGAAGCTGATTTACCTGTTCGTGCAGGACCTCGAGCGTGACATCCGTACTGATGCCGACCAGCATTGAGGATCGTCCATCGGGGTCTGGCCGACGCCGCACGACGGTTTGAATCCACTGCAAGGGCGATGCGGCAAGCCGATATCGAAGCCGGAAGTTGGGGAGATTCTGGTAGATGATCTGGGCGATCTGTGCTCTATCGTCCGGATAGACAAGCAAGAAGAAGTTTTCCGGATCGGAAGGCGGCTCGACCACGCGAAAGAGCGTGCGCACGGACTGGCTGCACCAAAATCGCGGAGGGTTGTCGTGCCAGAACCAGAGCGCGACCCCGTGATCCTCGACTGCGGCCAAGAGGGGCTCCAGTAATCCGTGCTCGAGCAAGTCTTCCGCGTCAAGCATGAGTCACCCGCGACAGTTTACGAATCACAGGTTCGGTAGGCATCGATGACTGCCCGTTCGCCCTCTTTGGCGCCCCGGCTGTTTCCGTGCTCCATCCCGAGCACTCCCTTGAATCCCTTGTTTGCGATGTGCCGGAACACGTTTCGATAGTTGACTTCGCCCGTCGTGGGTTCGTTTCTACCTGGGTTGTCGCCAATTTGGAAATAGGCAACTTCACTCCAAGCGAGATCGATATTCGGGATTAGGTTCCCTTCATGGATCTGCTGGTGATACATGTCGAACAAGATTTTGCAGCTTGGCGAGTTGACCGCGCGGCAAATCTCGAAGCCTTGGGCAATCTTGTTTAGAAAAAGATTGGGGTGGTCGCGGAAGTTGAGAGGCTCCAGCACCATCACAAGGCCGTGAGGCTCGAAGATCGCCGAGGCCCGGCGCAGAATCTCGATGACATTGGCGGTTTGATAGCCATGGTCGAGCCGGGGCTGGATCGTGCCCGGGACGACCGTCATCCATTTCGCGTTGACGCGCTTCGCGACTTCTACCGAATCGCGGCAATTTTGCAGGAATCGGTCGTTGTGGCTTTGCTCGCCGGTGGTCAGAGTCGGGTTGTTCCAGTCGATGTCGTTGGCGACAAAAACACCCATGGTGATGCCCAGTTTGGTCATCGCCTGAGCGACTCGCTCTTGGTCGGCGACCGAACGGCCTTTCATGCCGTTGTCTTCCCATCCGTGGAAGCCCTCATCGGCGGCAAATTTGAGCTGGTCGACAAGGTCCTTGCCCGCGTGGGACTCGAACATGCCAAAGTGTGGCGCGAACTTAGAATTGAATTTGGGCTTCGCAGAATCCAATGGTAATCCCCCTCCCCATGAGGAAGTGGCGGCAGCAAGGCTCATGCTTGCTGCCCCCACCAGGAGCTGACGTCGGGTGACACCGCTCATCGCCTACTTCAGCTCGGTCTTGCCGGGCATGGCCACGGGGCCAACCGGCATCGGTCCGAACGCAAGCGTTGCCGGCATCAGAACTTCGGTCGAATTGAGCGCTTGGTCCCAAGTGACTTCTTGTCCGGTGTAGGCAGCCATGCGGCCCATGATCGCAGTGAGCGTGCTGTGAGCAACTTCTTGAGTTTCGTTCACTTGCTTGCCCGCTCGAATCGCTTCGATGAGGAACTTGTGCTCTTCGACGTAGGGGTTCGGGCGGGCACCATCGTATCGATAGGCCTTCTCGCCTCGGATCACGCCACCGGCGTTGGAGGAGCCCTTGGTTCCCACAATGTGCTCGGCAACGCGGGCGGCGGTGCCGTCCTGCTGGCGAGCCATGCTCGTTAGGCGCACGCCGTTCTCGTATTCGAACTCGATGCCGAAGTGGTCGAAGATGTGGCCGTAGGCCGCATCCGTTCGCACCTGGCGACCGCCAAGACCGACAGCTTTGACCGGGTGGGTCTTCATCGCCCAGTTGGCGACGTCGAGATTGTGGATGTGCTGCTCGACGATGTGGTCACCGGAGAGGTAGGTGAAGTAGAGCCAGTTCCTCATTTGGAACTCGAGATCGGTCCACTTCGCCTCGCGAGTTGCCTGCCAGAGGCCGCCCTGGTTCCAATAGGCATAGAGGGCAACGACGTCGCCGATCGCGCCGTCATGAATGCGCTTCATGATCTCCAGGTAGGCCGGGTCATGTCGTCGCTGAGTTCCCGAGACCACGCTCAGCTTCTTGGCGTCGGCCATTGCGCCGGTCTCGAGGACCGAGCGGATACCGGCAGCATCAGTGGCAACCGGCTTCTCCATGAAGACGTGCTTGTTGGCTTCGATGGCGGCTCGGTAGTGCAGCGGTCGGAAGCCGGGAGGGGTGGCCAAAATGACAAGGTCGCATCCGGAGGCGAGGACCTTCTTGTAGGCATCGAGACCGGAGAACTTGCGGTCGGCCGTGACCTTGAACGCATCCTTGAGGGTGCCCTGGAGAGTGCCTGCCGATCCGTTGAGACGATCTTCGAACGCATCGCCCATGGCCCAGAGCTGGATGCCCGGAGCAGCGTTGAAGCAGTTGATGGTGGCGTCAGTTCCACGACCGCCGCAACCGATGAGGCCCACCTTGATGGTGGACGAACCTTGGGCAAAAACGCCCGGGGCCATGGTGGCGACACCCGTCGCGACCGAGCCAATCAGAAAATTCCTTCGACTTAAGTCCATTGTTATCCTCGTTGATCCTTATCCTTCACAAATCAATCGGATGCCCACCTGCGGTCCATCCGAAAGCCACCATACGCTTTTTGGCGTGTGTGCGTCCGCTTCCTGCCATTTTGGACTCAAAGGGGCGCGAAAGGTGAAATTTATCTCATTTTTCTTTTCTTTGAACGATCCGCCGCGGACAACGCGGGTTCCGTCCGGGGCCAGGCACCACTCGGAGGCGTTGCCAAGCACGTCGTAGAGCCCCCACGCATTGGGGGTCTTCTTGCCCACCGGCATGGTCTTGTCTTCGGCGGTGTCCCAGTTCCAGGAGACGGTGTCGACGTTGGCGGGCATGCCGCCGCCGGCCTTGGCCGCGTATTCCCACTCGGCTTCGGTGGGGAGGCGGAACTTCTTGCCCGTCTTCTCGCTGATCCACTTGCAGAAGAACTCGGCTGCGTTCCAGTGCATTCCTACGGCGGGGTAGCCCTTGAATCCGTAGCCTCGATCCGGCGCGCCGTACGGCTTGGAGGGTCGGCTCTTGGCTTCGAATCCGACGGCTTGTTGCTCTTGGGTCAGGTCGAGTTTGAACGCATAGATCGAATAGACGTCCCAGGTGATCTCCGTTTCGGAGATCCAAAGGTTCTTGATCACGGTCTTCTGGCCATCCTTCTCGTACGTGCCGTCGGGCAACTTGATCAAGTTGAATTTCGCCAGGCTATTCGGAATCTTGATTTCCGTCTTTTCTGGTGCCTGAGCAAACGTCACAGACGTCAGAATCAGGGTGAACATGAGGGCATTGGCTTTAAGTTTCATGGTTGGAATCGTATCTCTCTCTTTTGGGACGAATCCGGTTCTCGACCGCTACGAGTATTCCGAACTGCACATGGGCGTCAAAGTGCGGGTTACCCTTTATGCCTCCAGCGAAACAAGGGCTGAGGACGCGGCGAGGGCGGCTTTTGATCGATTTGCCGAATTGGAGGACGTGATGAGCGATTATCGTCCCACCAGTGAGGTGATGCGGCTGTGCGACCAAGCGGGCAAGGGCCCGGTCAAAGTCTCTGCCGACCTCTTCCGGGTGCTCCAGCGCGCGGCCGAGGTTTCTCGGCTCAGTGATGGTGCGTTTGACGTCACGGCAGGGCCGTTGGTGAAGCTTTGGCGACAAGCCCGCAAGGATGGCTTCTTGCCTACCCCCGAGGCCATCGCCCGGGCCAAGGCGTTTGTGGGTTGGCAAGCCATTGTGCTGAACCGCCGGGACCAAACGGTCGAAATCACGAAGCCGGGCGTTCGTATTGACCTTGGCGGAATTGCCAAGGGCGACGCCCTTGACCAATCGCTTGCGGTTCTCAGCTCGAAGGGCATACGAAGTGCTCTCGTGGAAGCCGGAGGAGACCTCGCTGCCTCGGGACCTCCGCCCGGACACAAGGGTTGGCGCATCAGCATCAACGCCGTGCGCGAACCCATCGGCAATCTTGGCCTTCGTGATGGGGGCCTGACCATTGCCCATCAGGCGGTTTCGACTTCGGGCGATACCGAACAGTATGTGGTGATAGGAGGCGTGAGGTACTCGCACATCGTGGACACCA
>JBMOJD010000090.1:0-12794 GCA_049317025.1 Fimbriimonas sp.
CGTCCGGGCTAGTTGCAGGGGTCTCGATTTCCGTGCGCGGTGGGGCTCCGCCCTCAAGCAGAACAGGATCCGTGGAAAGGCTGGCGCATACGATCCCTGGTCCGAACGGCCATAATCGGACCCATGACGTACGCCGAGTTGCTGGACCCGCTGTTGGCGCGGAGGGACATGACCTTTGAGCACGCCCAGGAGGTCATGCGGTACCTCATGGGGGGCGAGGCGACGGATGCCCAGATCGGGGGCGTGCTCATCGCCTTGCGCGTGAAGGGTTGCATCACGCGGGAGCTGGCGGCCTTCGCCTCGGTTCTGCGCAGTCAGGCTTTGACCATTCGGCACGATATCCCTAACCTGGTTGATACTTGTGGGACGGGCGGGGGCGCGCCTTCCTTCAATATCTCAACCGCTGCTGCGATCGTTTCGAGCGCGGCGGGAGCCAAGATCGCCAAGCATGGAAATCGGGCCGTGACCAGCAGTTGCGGGAGCGCCGACGTATTGGAAGCTCTCGGGGTGCCCTTGAGCGGCGATCCAGAGCACTTGCTGAAGGTGCTGGGCGACATCGGCATCGTGTTTCTCTTTGCGCCCGCCCACCATCCCGCCATGCGGCACGTGGGCAAAGCTCGGCGGGAGCTTGGGGTGCGTACCGTGTTCAACCAACTAGGGCCGCTGGCGAATCCGGCGGGGGCCACGCGACAGTTGATTGGTGTCTTTGACGCAGGCCTGATGCGGAGCATGGGCGAGGCGCTTCGAGAGCTTGGCTGCGAGCGTGCGCTATTGGTTCATGGCGATGATGGGCTCGACGAGCTTTCGCCGTGCGGAAGGTCGGAGGTCGTTCAAGTTAAAGATGGCCGAGTCTCGACGACTACGGTGGAGCCAGCGGATTTCGGCCTTACGCCTATCGACCCGATTCACCTGCAGCCAGGGGAGACGATTGCCGACAATGCCGTTATTCTAAAGGAAGCGATCTCAGACCCGAATTCGCCGCGTGCCTCGGCCATCTTGCCGAGCGTGGCGGCGGCGCTTTGGCTGGGTGGGGTCGCGGATGACTTCCGCTTGGGTGCGGAGATGGGCCGGGCCGCAATCGCTAGCGGGGCCGCGTTGGGCAAGCTGGATGCCCTGATCGCCTCGGGTGGGGACTCTCAGTGAGTCGGCTGGCCGAGATTTTTCGCAATAAGCGCGAAGAGGTTGCCCAAGCCAAGGTCGCGGTGCCTTTGGCAGACCTGGAGGGGATGGCCCGCGATGCGGCCCCGACTCGGGGATTCCGCCGAGCCTTGCAGGGACATCCAGACTTGGCTTTGATCGCCGAGGTCAAAAAGGCAAGCCCCTCGGCCGGGTTGATTCGTTCCGATCTGGACCCCGTTGAGGTCGCCAAGACCTACGAGAGGGCTGGGGCGCAATGCCTGAGTGTGCTCACTGACCAGAAGTTCTTCCAGGGCGACCCGGAAAATCTGCGCCGAATCCGGGCGGCGGTTGAGTTGCCCCTGCTACGCAAGGATTTTGTGGATGATCCTTATCAGGTGGTCGAGGCCCGCGCTTGGGGCGCGGATGCGATTCTTCTGATCGTTGCCAGCCTTGATCGAAACCAGATCGAGGACCTTTCCGGCCTCGCGACGCTGTGGGGCATGGATGTCTTGGTCGAGGTCCACAACCAAGCCGAGCTCGATGTCGCCTTGAGCCTGAATTGCCCGATGATCGGGGTCAACAACCGCGATCTTTCCACCTTCGAGACCTCGTTGAAGGTGAGCGAGGCGCTGATTCCCCAGATACCGGCAGGAACCGTGAAGGTGAGCGAGAGCGCGCTGGCGACGCGGGCGGATCTGGACCGGATGAAGGATGCGGGCGCCGATTCGGTCTTGATCGGTACGACCTTTTGCGCGGCCCCGGATATTGCGGCCAAGATGCGCGAGGTTCTGGGCCGATGACGCGGGTGAAGATTTGCGGTCTCAAGCGGCGGCAGGATGCGGAACTTGCGATTGAATTCGGGGCGGACGCCCTCGGCTTCGTGATGGAGCCATCGAGTCCGCGATGTATCGAGGAGTTTGACCTCAAGTGGATCGAGAAGTTGCCGCCTTTTCCCACCCGGGTCGCGGTCTTTGGCCGGGTGGATCGTCACGTGCCGCGCGAGGTTTTTGATGCCGTGCAAGGTGTGGAGTGGGAAGTTTATGGTACGGGTTACCCCAAGCGAATCCATGCGGTTCGCCTGCGGCCTGGCCAACGGGCGGCGGACATCGTTCAGCTCACGGTGAACGCGTCCGCCCTCGTTCTGGACGCCTACAAGGAAGGTGCTTACGGTGGCAGCGGCATCAAAGTCGATTGGGATGTGGCGGCGGAGATCGTCCAGCGGGCCGAGATGCGGGTGATCTTGGCCGGGGGATTGACCCCGGAGAATGTGGTGGAAGCGATCCGGAGAGTGCGACCCTACGCCGTGGATGTTTCCAGCGGGGTCGAGAGCGAGAACGGGGTGAAAGACCCGCACAAGCTACGCGCGTTCATCGAGGCAGCCAAGAGCGTCTGACGGCCAAAAAAATGCGGGGGTGTTGAAAGGAGAGCCAAAAGCACCCCCGCCAGACTTTTGCCAACCGCTGTTCTTCATGTTCGGCTTTTTGTCCGAACGAGAACTCTGATGGGTTAGCTTGAGAGGATTATAGTCCTCATTCGTAAAGTGTGTGGGTTATTTTTTAACCTTTTGTACCGGTCTTCGGGCTGAACCTATCAGAAGCAGGAATCCATCAGCGCGAATGATGGAAAAAACACCGGTTTGCCGGGCGAGATTCCGGCGGTATACTCGGGACCAACTTAAGGGAGGTGTGCAGCCCTTGGCCGCCGCCATCGAAACGAAGAAACTAACAAAGACTTATAAGTCAAGAATTCAAGGACTTGTCAACGTCGTCGATAGCCTCGACCTCCATGTGGAGGAAGGGGAGATTTTCGGATTTCTGGGACCCAACGGTGCCGGAAAGACGACGACGATCAAGATGCTCCTCGGCATCATTTATCCGACCGCTGGCGAAGGCTTCGTGCTGGGCAAAGAGATCGGAGACATGGAAGTTCATAAGCTGATCAGCTATGTTCCCGAGAGGCCCTACTACTATGAGCACATGACGGGCTATGAGCTGTTGAAGTTCTATGGCTCGCTGTTTGGCATCAATGACAAGGCCAAGTTCGATGCGCTTTTGGAGAAGGTGAACCTTCACCGCGACAAGAGCAAGACGATTTCCCAGTACTCGAAGGGTATGCAGCAGCGCATTGGCCTGGCCCAGAGCTTGCTGAACGATCCGAAGTTGCTGTTCTTGGACGAGCCGACGGGTGGTCTGGACCCCATCGCCCACCGAGAAATTCGCGACCTCATTTTGAGCTTCCGCGACGAAGGGCGAACGGTCTTCATCTCGAGCCACGAGCTGAGCGAGGTTGAGCTGATCTGCGACCGCGTTGCGATCATCAACCACGGAAAGATTGTCCGCCAGGGCAAGCTGACCGACCTGCTCGCCGGTGGACGAATCGAAGTCACCGTGAGCGGAGTGGTGGAGAACGACCTGAAGGGCCTTGGAGTGGATGGCGATATTCGCGAGGTGCCTCAGGGCTTCTTGGTGGATATCAGCGACACCGTTGATCCCAATGCACTCATTGACGCCGTCCGTGGAAAGAAGGGCAAAGTCATCAGCATCGTCCCTCGCCGAAAGCGCCTGGAAGACCTCTTCGTCGAAGCGGTTACAACCAAGGCGGGAGCCTAAATGAACGCCGTTCTCTCTATTGCCAGCACCACGCTGAATGAAGCTATCCGCCGCAAGGTTCTGTTGATCATTTTGCTCATCGGAGCCTTGCTGCTCAGCATCATTCCGGCCCTCTCGATTCTTGCCGCTCGCTCCGAGACCACGGTCACGGTTTCGGCCATGTTCGCCGTTCTTCGCGGCACTTCTGCCCTCATTGCGGTGGTTCTGACCATCTACATGATCCCGAACGAGATCGAGCGACGCACCATCTACACCATTCTTTCCAAGCCCGTCCAGCGATGGCAGTTCCTGCTTGGCAAGTATCTCGGTGCCGTCTTCGCGCTCGGCCTGATGATCGCGATGATGACCCTGCTCATGGGTGCAGTCTTCTACATCTTCCAACAGCCGACTCCGGAAAAGCTGCTTGAAGTCCTTCGCCAGCCGCCGCTCTATTTCCTTGAAATGATGCTGCTGTCGGCGGTGGGAATCTTCTTCTCCACCTTCGTTGCACCTCTGGTGAACTTCTTCCTCACCATCGGTATGTGGCTGGTGGGCACGGTTTTGAACCCGCTGTACGACACGGTTGCCAACAACTCAGGATCTTCGTCGTTCGCTTCGGCGATTGCGAAGTTCGTGGTTCAGGCTTTGCCGAACTTTGCGACGTTCGACGTCAAGAACCCGATCATCAATCCGGGTTCGGCGATCCAGAACGAGCAGGCGTACTATGTGACGACGGCAGGCTATGGCTTGGTTTACTCGGCCATTCTGATCATTGTCGGCATCTTGATCTTTGATCGCAGAGAGGTCTGATCTTTATGAAGAAACCGCTTGCGGCTGTTGCCGCTGTCCTTTTTCTTCTCCAGGCGGCTGTTCAGGGCCAGTTCTTGATTCCTTTTTGGACCAAGAACTATAACCCGGGCAAGAAGGCTGGTCTGATCACTTCGTCGCTGGGAGCGGACCAAATTCTGCTTCAACTCTTCGGATTCCGCGAGTTCTTGGCGGGCATCCTTTGGGTTCGCGCCGATGGCTTCTTTGACCAAGGTAACTACGACGCGATTCTGCCGATCATCCGGTTGGTCACCATCCTCGACCCGAAGCAGATTGACGTCTATGCCACGGGTATGTGGCACATTGGCTACAACTTCACGGACGAAGAGCAGCGCTCGGACCGTCGTTACATTCCCTCCGCGCTCGCGCTTGGAAAGGAAGGTTCGCGACAGAATCCGGACACCTACGAGCTGTTCTTTGAGACGGGTTGGATGTGGTACCACAAGATCGACGACGACTACGATCAGTCGGTCAAGTGGTTCCGTGAGGCCCAGAAGCGCGAGGACATGATCCCCGCGCGACGCAACCTCATTGCTTCCGCGCTCCAGCGCGCAGGAAAGCCCGAGGAAGCTCTCGACGTTTACTTCGACCTTTATGACAAGGCCGCCGAGCGCATGAAGGAATCGCCAGATTCCGGGGAGCGATCTCAGCGCGACACCTTGGAGAACAACGCCGACGTGACCCTGGTGCGAATGTCGCAGCGTGGTTACTTCGCCAAGAAGGAAGGCCGGTCGCTCGCGCCATACGACGTGTCGCCGCAGTTTGATGTCGGCTTCAGCGTCAAGGCTTCGGTCATCGAGTCGCGCGTGATTCGGTTCGAAGGCACTTGGAACGTTTTGCCGATTGGCACCCGCGTCCGAGTCGTCCTGAAGGACTTCGATTTTGCCGGGAATGTCCCCGCAGGTATGAACTGGGATGCATCGAACGATGTCGCCCTTGACCCGCCGCGCGATGAGACGTTCATGCAAGAGCAATTGTTTGTCCGCAATCGCCGATTCAACAAGAAGGTCGACTTGAGCAAGGACCCGACGATGTACCCCTTCACGAAGGACAAGTATCTTGTTGAGTTCTACTTTAACCCCCGCAGCGCGGCACCTCACATGCAGGACAAGTTCTCGTGGGATGGAACGGGCTTCACGGACAAGAACTTCTTGAACACCCAGGTGCGAGACGGTCAGCGAGTGATGTACACCAAGTTGGAACTGACTCGTGACCAGATTCTGCGACGAGGCGAGTGGCAGGACAAGGTTCCTGTGATCAAGACGTTCAATTACAAGGAAACGACCGCGACCAACTCGAGCGAAAGTGTTCTGTTGGACATCCCCTCGCTTCGAGCCAACACGCCGCAACTTCAGCGAGCGGTCCCGCCTGCTGGTCTGGCTCCGAACGCCATGAATCCTGGTGTGGCACGAGGCGTAGCTCCTGGACCTAAGGCCCCTCCCGGAGTCGGGCGATAATCTAGAAGCCCCCGTGCCTCAACGGGGGAAAACCCATCGGGGTCACCAACCCGGCGGTCTGCTACACTGAGCAGATCGCCGGGAACTGCACGGCAGCAGATCGCCGAACTCCGTCAGGGCCGGAAGGCAGCAGCGGTAAGACGACTCTCTGTGCGATGCATCATTCCCGGTGACCCCTTCAAATACCGTGGCCTACGTATCACTTTATCGGAAATATCGTAGCCAAACGTTTGGCGATCTCATCGGCCAGGACCACGTCGTCAAGACCCTGCAGGCCGCTATTGCCCAGGGCAAAATCGCCCACAGCTACCTCTTTACCGGCCCCCGAGGGACGGGCAAAACGTCCTCGGCGCGCTTGATGGCCAAGGCCCTATGTTGCGAAAAGGGACCCATTGCGGAGCCCTGCAATGTCTGCGAGATTTGCACTTCGATCACTTCCGGTTCGTGCATTGACGTCGTCGAGATGGACGCCGCGAGCGACTCGGGCGTGGATGATATTCGCGAGAAGATTGTCGAAGTGGCGGAGTACCAGCCGATGGTGGCCCGCTACAAGGTCTTCATCATCGACGAAGTCCACGACCTTTCGACGAAGGCCTTTGATGCTCTGCTTAAGACCATCGAGGAACCCCCGCCGCATCTGATTTTCATCCTGGCCACGACCGAGTATCAAAAGGTCCCGCCGACCATTCGTTCGCGGTGCCAGAAGTATGAGTTTCACCGGGCGAGCATGGCCGACCTTGTCGGGCGGCTCAACTATGTGGTCGAGCAAGAGGGCTTTCAAGCCGATGCCGCGGCCGTGACGGCGATTGCGCGGATGGCCGATGGCGGATATCGCGACGCCCTGACCCTGCTGGAGCAGGCGTTGATCACGTCGGATGGTCGGATTACGGTGGACCAGATTTTCGACCAGCTCGGTTTGGTTTCGGAGGAATCGGTTGATGAGATTCTTCTCGCCGTGCAGACCGCCAATATTCCTGCCCTCATCAGCACGCTTGAGGCGGTGACCCGTCTGGGCCGCGATCCGCGCGCCTTGCTCGAATCGATGTTGATGCGCCTCGCCGACTTGACGCGGGCGAGTTATGAGGTCGATCTCGGGTTCGACGCTGCTCGTCACGCTGCCCTTCATGCCACGGCGACGCGGTTGGGACGCGACACCGTGATGTCGCTCCGGGCCGCACTCACCGAGGCGCATAAAACGATTCGTGAGATTACGCTGCCCCGGCTCTGGCTGGAATCGGAGTTGATGCGTCTTGCCACTGAGGGCGCGACCCCGGCCCGCGCGATTGCGTCGGTCGCCCCTGCCCAAGCTCCGGCTAGGCCCGCTACAGCTCAACCAGCGCGAGCAGAAACCTCGTCGCACGGTGAGCGTGTTGCCTCGACGACCCCGCCGCCGAAGGTGGCGACTCCCGCAGCGCGACCCTTGCCTGGCCCGGACCGGTGGCAGAACGTCCTTGCTGACCTGACCCATGTGTCGAAGACGCTAGGAATGAAGTTGCACTCAACTCGGGTGATTCTGGAAGAGCACAACCGAATCGTGGTGGAGTTCGACCAGCAATCGGTCTATGACTGGGTGAACGAGCGCCCGAAGGCGATGGCCGAGGTCCGACGCGCCGTTGCCGTGTTCTACGGCGAAGAGGTGGTGCCGCAGTATGTGGTCGCGAAGCGAGAACATGGTGCGGAACCTTCGAAAGCGGTAGAATTGCCCGCAGAAGGACAGCGTCTGGAACAATTGGCTCGGGAAGTCTTCGGTAGCATGGGTGCGGCCGAGCCCGCGACCAAAGTTTCGGACAACCCACGCGTTGGCACTACGTCAACGGAAGAAGGAGATCAAGAATGAAACTGCCCAAGAATTTTGGAGGCCAGGGATTTGGCGGAATGATGAGCCAGATGCGAGCGGCCATGGAACAGGCCCAAGGCCTGGAAGAGCAGCTTGCCAACGAGCGCATCGGCATCGACAAGGGACCGATCAAGGCTATGTTCAATGGTCAAGGTGAACTCCTGAAGCTCGGCATCGACCCCAGCATCGTCGATCCAGAAGATGTTGAGATGCTCGAAGACCTGCTGGTGAGCGCACTGCGCGATGGTTTCACCCAGGCGACTGCCCTGCGAAATGCTCGGGTCCAGGCGATCATGCCCAACGTGCCCGACATTCCCGGACTCTAACCTGTGCTGTTTGCCCGACCCCTCGCCGAGCTTGTTGCCGCATTGGAGAAGCTCCCCGGGGTCGGGCCAAAATCTGCTCAGCGCCTTGCCTACCACCTCCTCCGGGTGCCCGAACAGGAGGCCCTGAACCTCGCCCGCGCCATCGAGAATGCCAAGGCGCGGCTCCGATTTTGCGTCTCGTGCCAAAACATCTCGGAGCACGAGTCTTGCGAGATTTGCAGTGATCGACGGCGTGATCAATCGGTGATCTGTGTGGTCGCCGAGCCGCGCGACATTGCCGCAATCGAACGGGCCAACGAATACAAAGGCCTTTACCACGTGCTTCATGGCCTCCTCAGCCCGATGGATGGCGTGATGCCCGACTCGCTCCGCGTGCGGGAGCTGATCGGACGGCTCTCCGGCGATACGGTCAAGGAGATCATCCTCGCGACCAACCCGACCTTGGAAGGGGACGCGACCGCCCTCTATCTCTCCAAACTCATCAAACCGGCGGGGATCTTGGTGACGCGATTGGCGCAGGGAATGGCCGTGGGCGGGGAGCTAGACTACGCAGATTCCGCGACCTTGATTAGCGCGATTGAGTTTCGGCGCGAAATGTAGCCACTAATTTTCGAAGTTGTGATATGATGAAGATATGGGAGAAATGACGCCACCGGTACACTTGAACCGTCGGACGTTCGTTTCGTCCAACTTTGTTCTCCTCCTTGGCCTTCTTGGACTCCTTCTTATTGGGGTTTGAAACCGGGCGGCTAAGCAGTAGAACAAAATGCAAAGAGCCTCCCGGGAAAGCCCGGGAGGCTCTTTCAACATGAGCTCAGACGAAAAATCGGAAAGAAGGCAACGTGCGACGATCTGACAACGAGGTCAGCCGTCTGGTCCTAATGACGGGGCGATGATGACAGGAGGCTATGTTTTGCGGACAGGCGCACAGATCGTGATGGAAGCCCTCGTGCGAGAGGGAGTGGACACAATTTTTGGTTATCCGGGTGGCGTCGTGCTTGCCCTCTACGACGAAATGCTGAACTGGCCCCAGGTCAAGCATGTCCTCGTGCGACACGAACAGTGCGCCGCGCACATGGCCGATGGCTATGCGCGGGCGACCAGCCGAGTCGGAGTTTGCCTTGCAACCAGTGGCCCCGGCGCGACGAACCTGGTCACCGGCATCGCCACCGCGATGATGGACTCGGTTCCGATGGTCGCCATCACGGGCAACGTGAACACCTGGGCAATTGGCAAGGATGCATTCCAGGAAACCGACATCCAGGGAATCACGATCCCGATCACCAAGCACAACTACTTGGTGACGGACATCAACGACTTGCCTCACGTCCTCGCCGAGGCCTTCTATCTCGCCAACACGGGCCGCAAGGGTCCGGTCTTGGTGGATATCCCGAAGGACATCTTCACCGCGAAGACTGACGCTCCTTTCCCCGAGACGATCGAGCGACGCGGATACAAGCTTCCGACCGCGCCTCCGGCCGAACAGGTCGCCGTCGCCGCGAAGATGATCAACGAGGCGAAGCGCCCGGTCATCATCGCCGGCCAAGGTGTGCTTTCGTCGGGTGCCATTGATGAGCTGCGGGAGTTCGCGGAGAAATGCGATATCCCGGTCATCAACTCACTCCTCGGCCTCGGATGCTTCCCGCGCCAGCACGAGCTTTCGTTGGGCATGATGGGCATGCATGGTGAGGCCACGGGTACGTTGGCCGTCCAAGAGGCTGACCTCGTGATGGGCGTGGGCATTCGGTTTGACGACCGCCTCACGGGCAACACGAAGACCTTCGCGTCCAAGGCGAAGATTTTGCACTTCGACCTGGACCCCGCTGAGGTGGGCAAGACGGTGAATCCGGTTGCGTGGGTGATTGGTGAACTGAAGCTCGCACTTCAGGACTTGATCCCTCAGTTGGAGCCCGCGAAGCATCCCGAATGGCGAGCCCAGATCAAATCTTGGCAAGAGCAGTTCCCGCTCATGGTCCCCGAAGGCCGGTTCCTTTCGCGCACAGTTCTTCGTGCTTTGAATGAGCACACGAAGGGCGAGGCGATTGTCAGCACCGACGTTGGCCAGCACCAGATGTGGACGGCACAGTTCTACAAGTTCACCACGCCGTACACCTGGCTTTCGTCCGGTGGCCTCGGCACGATGGGCTACGGCTACCCCGCCGCTATGGGCGCGCAGTTTGCGTTCCCGGATAAGGAAGTTTGGGCGGTCGTTGGTGATGGTGGATTCCAGATGACCCTGCAAGAGATGCAGACGGCGATGGAGTACGACTGCAAAGTCCGGATCTGTCTGATCAACAATGGCTTCCTCGGCATGGTCCGCCAATGGCAGGAGCTGTTCTATGACAACCGCCACAGCAGCGTCGCCATGGGTTCGCCGGACTTCGGCAAGCTTGCCGATGCTTACGGCATGAAGTTCTTCCGCTGCTCGCGGATCGAGGACCTCGCTGCGACCTTTGAAGGCGCACGAGCGCACAATGGCCCCGTGCTCTGTGAGTTCGTGGTGGAGATGGAGGAAAACGTTTATCCCATGGTCGGGCCGGGCGCGTCGAATAGCGACGTCGTCATGGACCCCGCGCTGACTAAGGTTGACGCGCACCCGGACGGGGCGTTCGAGACTTCACATACATCGGGAGCAAGAATCTGATTGTAGAGCATATTGGCATTTTGGTTGCGATAATGATCGGGACTGGCATCCTCGGAGGGCTTGCCGCAGTTTTGTGGCAGCCCGAACCCCTAACGGGAAGGCTGGTTGCTAAGCACTTGGCACTCGCTGTCTTAGCGGCGCTGACCGTTCCGCTCTTTCTGAGGACTATCTCAAGCAACCTGGCCGCCAATGGAACCGCAACCTCACCGAAAGATCTATTGGATTACTTAGTATTCGGTGGATTTTGCCTGCTTGCATCTTACTCCGCACCTGCCTATGTACAGCGTCTAACGGAGCGTATACTTCGGGAGCTGGAGCAAGGGAAGAAGGAGATCAAGCTGCTGAAAGACCAAGTAGAACCTATCCTGGATAAGGAAACAGAAGATGAGTAAACAAGTTTCAGTTGCCAACCTCAATGATATGCAGCGTCGGCTGCTTGTCTCATTCCTGCTATCAGAGAAGACTTTCCGCGCGGTTAAGGCCCTTGGAGAAGACTCTGGCCTGGCTGGGTCTGAGGTGCAGCATCAGCTCGCTACTCTCCTGGAGCTCGGACTCGTGGACCAAGTGCAACGCCCCGTGGGCATTCGCTTTTATCTGACTCGCGAAGGACGCTTAGCCACTAACTCACTCGGGCCCGAGCTCCAATCCCTGCAAAGTCGGAGAAAGTCACGTGAAGACTTCAGCGGCCCAAAATACGATCCTACCGATGCTCCGACCCACGTCATCAAGGGAGAACTCTAAAAGCCATGCCTTCCCAACACACCGTTACCGCCCTGGTTCAAAACGAAGCCGGAACCATCAATCGGCTCGTCTCTCTGTTCCGCCGCAGGGGGTTCTCGTTGGAGTCCTTCAACGCGGGCGACTGTGAGGATCCGGGCTTTTCCCGGATCACTCTTGTCCTGAATGCGAACGCCGCCGACCTTCACCAGTGCCTGAAGCAGTTGGAGAAGGTGATCGACGTCGTCGAGGTCGAAGACCTCAGCGATCGGGACTCCGTTCGACGAGAGACCTGCCTTGTCCGGGTTGAGCCTACGTTCGAGCAGCGACAGAATGTCTACAACGTCGTGAACGAATTCATGGCGAAGACGCCGCGCGCCACCGCGCAGTGCATCGTCGTGGAGTACACCGCCGATGTCATCAACATCTCGCGCCTAATCGAAGCCCTGCGACCATTCAATGTGACCGAAGTCGTTCGCTCGGGCGCGGTCGCGATCAAGGTGATTGAATAGGGATCAAAAAGGACCTATTGATCCAACTCCCAACATTTCTCATGGCAACTATCTACTACGACAAAGACGTAAATCCCGAGACCATTAAGGGTCTCAAAGTCGGCATTATTGGCTATGGCTCGCAGGGCCATGCCCACGCACTCAACGCAAAAGACAGCGGTTGCGAGGTCCGAGTTGGCCTGCACGAAGGCAGCAAGTCGAAGGCAAAAGCCGAAGAAGCAGGGCTGCAGGTCCACACCGTCGCCGAGCTGACTCAGTGGGCCGACCTCCTGATGTTCACGGTTCCCGACGTGCCCATGCGTGGCATTTTTGCCGAAGGCGTCGAGCCGAATCTGAGGCCCGGTCAGACGCTCCTCTTCGCGCACGGGCTCAACATCCACTTCAAGCTCATCACGCCGCCCGCCGATGTCAACGTCGCGATGATTGCTCCTAAGGGTCCCGGCCATCGACTGCGTCATGAATACGCTCACGGCGCGGGCATGCCCGGCCTGGTCGCGGTGCAGCAGGATGCCACGGGCAACGCGAAGGATATTGCCCTCAGCTACGGCTGGGCCATCGGTTGCGCCAAGGCGGGAATCCTCGAGACCACCTTCAAGGAAGAGACTGAAACGGACCTCTTTGGTGAGCAGGTGGTCCTTTGCGGCGGACTCTCTGCACTGATTAAGGCTGGATTCGACACCCTTGTGGAGGCGGGCTACCAGCCTGAAGCGGCCTACTTCGAGTGCTTGCACGAGACCAAACTCATCGTGGACTTGCTCTACGAAGG